>CAUTON010000072.1:0-7163 GCA_963539895.1 uncultured Streptococcus sp.
GAAATGCTAGTGGTCCTCCTTATCATCAGTGTCCTCCTGCTCCTTTTTGTGCCCAATCTGAGCAAGCAAAAGGATGCCGTCAAGGATACGGGTGGAGCTGCCATTGTCAAAGTTGTGGAGAGTCAGGCTGAACTCTATGAACTCAACAACAGCGGAGATGCTACGCTAAGCGCCTTGGTCGAAAAAGGTATGATTACCTCTGAGCAGTCTCAATCCTATAATGAATACTATGCAAAACATACGGACCAGTCTGCGACAGTACCACAGTAGGGCTTTTACCCTACTGGAGAGTCTCATCACGCTGAGCTTAGTGGCTTTTTTGACCCTATCTTTGACAAGCGGTGTGCAGACAGCCTTTCAAGCAGCAGAGGAAGAGATTTTCTTTTTAGAATTTGAAGAGATATACAAAGAGATGCAAAAGCAGTCTCTGTCTAGTAACCAGCCGGTTACTCTGAGCATCACTGGGGACAGCATTTCTACCGCTTACCAGTCTTGTTCGATTCCAGATGGGATATCAGTCGCTAGTCAGTCCATCGTCTTTGACGAAGATGGAGGTAACTCCTCCCTCAAGAAAATCACTTTCCAGATGGAGGATAAGATTGTGCAGTATCAGTTATATATAGGGAGTGGTCGTTATAAAAAATCGGTACAGTAAGGCCTACATTTTACTTGAAAGCCTGATGGCTTTAGCCATTTTTGCCATGGTGACAGGACTTTTGCTAGACGCGATTGACCAGAGTAGGTCCAATCAAGCGGCTGCCATCAAGGGGCAGGCTGTGCTCAATGTAGCCCAGATGGCTGTCCAGACAGGACAGAACAGTCTTATAGTAGATGGTGTCCAAGTCACTGTGGGGCGGGACAAGAACCACATACGTGTACTGCATGAGGGAGAGGAGGTCCTCCGTGTGGAAAAAAAATAAACTCGTCCGAGCTGTTACCCTGCTTGAAGTTTTAGTCTCGCTTCTGGTCTTATCAGGTGGTGTCCTGATCTTTAAGGGACTGACGAGTCTGCTCTCTCACGAAATCTCCGCTCAATCGCAATCACGGGACAAGGAATGGCTGGTTTTTACAGGGCAGTTGAGAGCGGAGCTAGACGGCATGCGACTGGACAAGGTAGACGCTAATCGCCTTTACGTTCACAATGCTAGTCAGTCTTTTGCCTTTGGGCAATCGAAGAGTGATGATTTCCGTAAAACCAATCAAAAGGGTCAGGGCTACCAGCCCATGCTCTACCATGTCACCAGTAGCAGCATCACACAGTATGGGGAAATGGTGGTAATTAGAGTGACCATGGACGATGGGACAGAAAGGACCTTTCACTATGCTTTTGAAGAAAGAAGTTAAGGCTGGTATCCTGCTTTACGCCCTACTCATGCTAGCTATCTTTTCTCTCTTGTTGCAGTTTTATCTGCGTCGGCAATCCGCTTCCACCTACAACCTCATTGCCCAAGAAAAATCTAGCCAAGCTTATCTGATGGCGCAACTGACAGCGGATAATGTAGATGTAGATGCCAAGAAAAAATCGGGTCAGATGCAGTTTGACGAGGGGAGCAGCAGCTACCAAATCAGCCAGAACATGCTGGAAGTGACGGTGACTGACCAGGATGGACAGACATATACCTACCACTTTCCTCTGTCTGGCGAAAGTCCTTGAAATCTGGTATGATAAGGGTATGAATGCAGCAATTGAAAAAATCGAGCAAGCCTACGAGTTGCTCCTTGAAAACGTCCAAACTATCCAAAATCAGCTAGGCACCAACTTCTACGATGCCTTGATTGAGCAAAATGCCGCCTACCTAGAAGGTCAAGGCGACGAAACGATCCAAACCAATAATCAAAAACTAAAAGACCTTGCGCTGTCAGCTGAAGAATGGCGTCGGGCTTTTCAGTTTCTTTTTATAAAGGCCAATCAGACGGAGCCACTTCAGTACAATCACCAGTTCACACCAGATTCGATTGGTTTTCTTATCAATTTCATCCTGGAAAGCCTGGTGAACACTTCGACTGTAACTGTCCTTGAAATAGGATCTGGTACGGGCAATCTAGCCCACACCCTAGTCAATTTCAGTCAGAAAAAAATCGATTATTTCGGAATTGAAGTAGATGATTTGCTGATAGACTTGTCAGCTTCGATAGCGGATGTTATCGGGGCAGACATGGGCTTTGCCCAAGGGGATGCAGTTCGCCCACAGATTCTTAAGAAAAGTCAGGTTATTGTCAGTGATTTGCCCATTGGCTACTACCCTGATGACAACATTGCCAGCCGCTACCAGGTGGCAAGCAAGGACGAACATACCTACGCCCATCACCTCCTCATGGAGCAGTCGCTCAAGTACCTAGAGGACGATGGCTATGCCATTCTTCTGGCGCCAAATAACCTTCTGTCAAGTCCTCAGTCAGATTTGCTTAAAAATTGGCTTAAGGCGCAGGCTAGCTTGGTCGCTATGGTGGCCTTGCCAGAGACTCTCTTTTCTGCCAATTCTATGGCCAAGTCACTCTTTGTCTTTCAGAAAAAAACGGAAATGGCTGGTGAGACCTTTGTTTATCCAATACGAGATTTGCAAAATGCCCAAGAAGTTAGCAAGTTTGTAGAGAATTTCAAAAAATGGCAGAAAGAACATGCAAAGCGTTAAAAAATTTGGTATACTGAATAGGAATACGCTTACTAAAAAGGGGAATACTATGTCAAAAACAATTGCAATTAATGCAGGTAGCTCAAGTCTTAAATGGCAATTATACAATATGCCTGAAGAAGAAGTGGTTGCTTCAGGGATTATTGAGCGTATCGGTCTAAAAGATTCGATTTCAACCGTTAAGTTTAATGGGAAAAAAGAAGTTGAAACACTGGATATTGCAGACCACTCTCAAGCTGTTAAAATTTTACTAGGAGATCTGCTGAAATTTGGCATTATTGCCCAATATGATGAGATTACTGGGGTTGGTCACCGTGTCGTAGCAGGTGGCGAAAGCTTCAAAGAATCAACTGTAATCCATGAAGCTGAAATTCAAGAAATTGAAAAATTGTCTGCCCTAGCTCCTCTTCATAATCCAGCTCACGTGGCTGCCATTCGTGCCTTTGAAGAAGTCTTGCCAGATGTTCTCAATGTGGCTGTTTTCGATACTGCCTTCCACACCACTATGCAACCGCACACCTACCTCTATCCAATTCCTCAAAAATACTATGAGAACTACCAAGTACGTAAGTACGGTGCTCATGGAACCAGTCACTACTACGTTGCGCATGAAGCGGCAAAAGTTTTAGGTCGTCCCCTAAATGAATTGAAATTGATTACGGCTCATATCGGGAATGGTGTTTCGATTACGGCAAACTACCACGGTGAGTCAGTGGACACCTCTATGGGCTTCACACCACTTGCGGGACCAATGATGGGTACTCGTTCTGGTGACATCGACCCAGCGATCATCCCTTATTTGATTGCAAATGATCCTGAATTGAAAGATGCTGCGGATGTAGTTACCATGCTTAATAAACAATCAGGGCTTGCTGGTGTATCTGGTGTATCAAGCGATATGCGGGATATTGAAGCAGGTATCCAGGCAAATAGTCCAGGTGAAGTATTGGCCTACAATATGTTTATCGACCGCATCAAGAAATTTATCGGTCAATATTTTGCAGTGCTGAACGGAGCAGATGCCATCGTCTTTACAGCAGGTATGGGTGAAAATGCAGTCCTCATGCGTCAGGATGTCATCGAAGGCTTGTCATGGTTTGGCATGCATATTGATCCAGAGAAAAACGTCTTTGGCAACACTGGCGTAATTTCTACACCAGATTCAAAAGTTAAGGTCTTAGTCATCCCAACTGATGAAGAATTGGTGATTGCGCGTGACGTGGAACGCTTGAAAAATAAATAATTCAAACAGTCGACTTCGGTCGGCTTTTTTGTACCAGCGGATGGGAAAACTAGTCAAAGTCAATAGTCTATGGTACAATGGATAGGCAAAGTAATTTGCACAGAGTAGGTGGTTTGCGTTAAGTGTGCGTGGATGGGATGTTGCCACGCAACGAAGCGAAAGCGCGGTAAACCATTGCATCCGCTGTCAAAGATTTTTGACAGCTCCGTATTTTTATAAAAGGAGCATTTATGAATCTCAAATTACCCAAATTGACGACGCAACGTCTGACGACACTCGCTATCCTTGTCGCTCTTGCTTTGATTGTCAGCAAATTCTCGCTGTCCATCATTCCCAAGCAGCTATCTGTCAGCTTCACCTTTATTGTGCATGCCGTGATTGGGATGGTCGGTGGGCCAATCTGGGCACTCATCAGCCTAGCAGTGGTGGATGTGGTCGACATTCTCACACAAGGTGGGGATTTTAACCCACTGTGGACCATCATGGAAGCCGCACAAGGATTCTTCTACGGTTACTTTTTCTTTGGAAAATCCTTATCTTGGAATAAAATTAAGGATTGGGGTCATGTGACGCTTGCAGTTGTGGTTGTCATGCTGATTGGAACCTTCATCTTTACCCCCCTGCTAATCCAAATGATGTATGGCACGTCCTTTATCGCTCAGTATGTCGCAGGACGTTGGCTCAAGATTTTTGAAATTCCAATCCGTGTCCTTATTCTCATGTTTATCCTGCCTCAGCTACAGCGCATCCCTGAATTGCGTAAGCTAGCAGAAATCAAAAAATAAACCAAACAAAAACAGCAACCTCATCCCGTTGCTGTTTTTCTAGTGTTAATAATGTTTAATCAAATCAACTGTAGAACGGTCCAATTTTTGAACGATGGCTTGTAAGAAAGTTTGGGCCTGTAAGAAATCATCCATACTGTAAAGTGTCTGGTGAGAATGGATGTAGCGAGCACAGACTCCGATAGTAGTGGATGGAATGCCGTGATTTTTCATGTGGGCAGCACCAGCGTCTGTTCCGCCCTTGGCGCAGTAATATTGGTACTTGATGCTGGCTTCTTCGGCGGTGGTGAGGAGGAAGTCCTTCATGTTTGGCAGCATGATATGGCCTGGGTCGTAGAAGCGCAGGAGTGTCCCGTCACCAATCTTGCCTTGCTCCCCAAAAATATCACCAGCAGGTGAGCAATCTACTGCTAGGAAAATCTCAGGGTCAAATTTGGTCGTCGAAGCATGTGCGCCGCGTAGTCCGACTTCTTCTTGCACGTTGGCACCAGCAATCAGCTGGTTGGGCAGGTTGATATCTGAAAGGTTTTCCAACAAATCAGCGACCATGAGCACACCGTATCGATTGTCCCAAGCTTTGGAGATGACATTTTTACCATTAGCAGTGAGAATGGTTTCCGTTTGTGGGACGATAATATCTCCTGGGCGAATGCCGAAGGCTTCCGCCTCTTCTTTGGACTCGAATCCAGCATCGAAGATGATGGCATCCACACTTGGTAGGCCCGGATTTCCATTGGCACCGCGGGATAAATGGGGAGGCATAGAGCCAGAGATGATGGGGATTTGGCGGCCATCCTGCAAGTGAAGATTGAAGCGTTGGCTGGAGATGACGAGTGGATTCCAGCCGCCGAGGGCTACGACGCGCATGGTCCCGTCTGCTACGATATGGCTGACCATAAAGCCGACCTCGTCCATGTGAGCTGCGACCATGATGCGAGGAGCATCTGCTGCTTGACTTTCTTTGATGCCAAAGATGCCGCCTAGACCATCTGTTTCCACGCGGTCTACATGGGGTGTGATGCGGTTGCACAGGTAGTTGCGGACAGGCCCTTCAAAGCCAGATAGGCCCTGCAGTTCAGTTACTTCTTTGATTTTATGAAATAATTCTTGTGTCATACTGACCTCCTTGTGAAGTTTATTTTATCATTTTTTTGAAAATTAAGGTGTGCAGAACCAGATAGGAAAAAGATAGGTTAGCTGGTGAAAAATCTGTTTTTTATGATAAAATATGTACTATGAACAAAAAACAAGTTGCCTTTGTAGCTGGCCTCCTAGGGACAGGTGTGCTGGCAGCCAGCGCTCTATTTTACAAAAAAGCACAGGAAGAAAAACGAAAAGATCAGCTCCTGTCTGAGGTGAGAGCCTTTTTTGCGGACTTGGGAGAGATTGCTGTCGTCTATATCTTGTCAGAATCGTCCACGACAGAGAGTCTGACGGGAGGCGTCGTGATGGAATCGGGGCAGGTTTATCTCTTTGAGTATGTCAACGGCCAGCTGACCTATGAGGAGGAAAAAGAATGATTATCCCTAACAATTATGAAGAATTAGCAGAATGGGTCACTAAAGACAGCAAGGTTGTCTTCTTTTTCACAGCGGACTGGTGCCCAGATTGTCGCTTTATTTATCCTGTGTTGCCTGAAATTGAAGCAGCATTTTCAGAATTTACTTTTGTGCGCGTGGACCGCGATGAATTTATGGATTTGGCAAAAGAATGGGATGTTTTTGGCATTCCGAGTCTGGTTGTAACGGAAAATGGAAAAGAATTGGGCCGATTCGTAGATAAAAACCGCAAAACCAAAAAAGAAATTACAGATTTTTTAGAAGGACTGAAATAAATGATTTTTGCATACAATAAAGAACAAGTTGGCGATGTCCTCATGGTCATTCTGGCAGACAAAAAAGATATTAAACGTCAGGTAGAGCGTAAGGGTAAGGTTGCTCGTGTCTTTGCTGAAGAAACGGGAAAAACGCTGGCTTGGAATATTTTTGAGGTTTCTAGCCTTATTGATATTCAAGGGAATGGCCAAGTTTTTCTCAGTGACCAAGATGTCGCAGTGCTGAATGACGAGCTGAGCAAGGAAGACTTTGAAGAGCAACTAGAAAATACGACTGGCCCAGTCTTTGTCGTTGGGCAAATCGTAGAGATGGTGCCTCATCCAGATAGCGACCACCTCAATATTTGCCAAGTCAATATTGGTGAACAGACTGTTCAGATTGTTGCTGGTGCGCCAAACGCAGCTGTTGGTCTCAAGACTATCGTGGCTCTTCCTGGAGCTATGATGCCAAGTGGCAGCTTGATTTTCCCTGGAAAATTGCGCGGCGAAGACAGCTTTGGTATGATGTGTAGCCCTCGTGAATTGGCTCTGCCAAACGCACTTCAGGTTCGCGGCATTATTGAACTCGACGATGCCGCAGTTGTTGGTGACGCATTTGATCCTGAAAAACATTGGCTAGCATAAAAGTCGGAGTCTTGCTCCAATGTCATTAAGTTAAAGAACTTATT
>CAUTON010000073.1:0-7024 GCA_963539895.1 uncultured Streptococcus sp.
GGTTAACTTAATGACATTGGAGGTTTTTTGCCTTTTTTCACAAATTTCCCTATTTCTGTACAAGAAAAACTCCAAACACCAATCAAATCGCTGTTGCTTTTATCTGATGAAGGGAGAAATTTATATTAAAATAAGTTTGTCACCTCTCCCTTACGGAGCTGGGGCCACGTAATCGCGGCTGTAATAGACCATGTGAGGGTTAGGATTGTCGCCGATAAGCTCTGAGACGGTTACGAATTCGTAGCCTTCTTTTTTCAGATAATCAAGCACAGTTGGCAGAGCGTCGATGGTTGTCTGATGGATATCGTGCATGAGGATGATACCGCCATTTCCCGTCTGCGCTTTCACCTCGCTGAGGATGGCAGCTGTATTGTGCGTCTTCCAGTCCAGCGTATCCACCGACCAATTGATGGCTGGCATATTGATAACGGACATGACAGATTGATTGATAGCCCCATAGGGAGGGCGAACGACAGTCGGCCGTTGGCCTGTAGCAGCAAAGACTGCGTCTTGAGTCAATTGGATTTGACTGCTGACCTCTGCTGCGGACAGGATTGTCAAATTCGGGTGGTCGTAGCTATGATTGCCAATTTCATGGCCTTCTGCTAGCATCCGCTGCAAGATGGCTTCGTTGCCAGTAATAGCATTTCCCACCACAAAGAAGGTTGCCTTGGCACCATATTTTTTCAAAATGTCCAACGCTTGGGGCGTCGTATCTGCTCGTGGGCCGTCGTCAAAGGTCAGGGCAATCCGCTTGGCATTTTTGGCTCTTTCAGCTGCTTCAGCTGCGGCCTTTTCTTCTTGGTATTTCTTGTAGGCAGCTTGATCGGATTCAGTCAGGTATTGAGTGTCTACCACTTCAAAGAGCTCAGACACAGGCACTGTCAGCGAGTCCTGACCGACATCCACTCCCTTAGTGTCTATGCTAATCCTGCTTTCTTTATAGGAAAAATCAGCGCTTGCAAAGTCAAAGCTGGCAAAATTTGTCAGATAAGTCGTCTGCCGGTCGGCAGCTACAGCTTGCGCTGTTAACTCTTCTTGCAATTGGGCGGCATAAAAAGCCTTTGCCTGGTCCAATGAAGGAAATAAGTCTGTCAGACCAAAGCGTTTGTGCTGACTGGTCAGGAGGAGCTTCTCTCCTTGCCCGCTTTCCTTTTCTTTAATCTTCAACTTGGAAATACCGTAGCGACTGTAGTGCAACTGGACAGCTGTCACTCCTGTAAAATCACTCGTCGAGCTTTCTGCCCAGACGTAACCTAATTCCTCAATCTGACCACTTGGATTTTCTGTACCAAACTCTTTTTCAATCAGAGCCAGCATGGCAGCACGAACGGGCTCGATGGCCTCTCCTTCTTCTGCCGCTGGCAGATAGGCGGTCACATGGTGATGGCCAATATTGCCTTCCTGCTTGATGGAAGGCATCTTACTAGCCAGCGTTGTCTGTTGTTTCTCATTAAAAGTAGCGATAGCTCTTCCTTGGAGTACTTGAAATAACTGGTAGCCAGCAAATACAATCAATACCAACAGAAGACTATCAATCAAAATCAATAATCCTTTTCGCATACAAATCTCTTTCTCAATCCTATACTTCTATCATACTACCTTTTTATTGCTTCGTCCAATAAAAATAGAAATGTATTTGAGAGAAAGTAAGAGCCGCTATCAGACATGAAAAAAGACTGGAAACGCCAGTCTTCTCTCCATCAATCCGCCCGAATAACCTCGACACGATAGCCGTCGGGGTCGGTTACGAAATAATATCGTCCTGGGTTCCCAGGGAGGCCTGACAAGTCCGTTGTGTAGTAGCCTAGGGCTTTATGCTTGGCATTGTCACCTTCTAAGTCACTAGAAGATAGTGCCAAATGCGAGAAGCCGTCTCCGACCGTGTAGGCACCGTGTCCCACGTTGTAGGTCAGCTCAATCTCAAACTCATCCCCAGGCAGAGCCAAATAGACCAGGCTAAAATTGTGCTCGGGATAGTCCTTGCGTCGTGTGATTTCAAATCCAAAACAATCCTGATAAAACTTGATAGAGGCATCCAAATCCTCCACGCGCAAACAGGCATGTAACATTTTAATAGCAGCCATATGATTCTCCTTTCACTGTTTCTAGTATACCATAAATGCCGGATTTTCTAAGATACCGATGAGGGTGGCTATTTCTTTATCATTTTGACAAAAATGAAACCAATCAATAGAATAGCGCATCCTAATAATCCATAGGAAATGGGTTGACCTGTGTCGGAAAGATAAAAAATACTGGCAGATAAGAAGAGGGCGGCGGTGAGGATGCTCAATATCAAGATATGAAACCAAGATTCCACCCGCCCCATTCTCTCCTCGAAATGCATGAGGTCATGATTGAGAACCAGACGACCGTTGCTGATTTGTTCCATCAATTGGTGCAGTCTACGGGGGATATTTTTCCCATTTTTTATCAGATAAAATAACTCAATCAGGAGACTTTCTTGATTCAAGACTTGTGATAACATATCGGGTCCCATATTTTCCAAAAAATAATTTTTTGCCAAGGTCATTAAATCGATTTGAGGGGCTATTTCTCTGAAAATCCCTTCAATCTGCAGGGCGGCTTTTTCTAATACTGTCAACTGTGAGGAAGCCTTGAGCCCATTTTTTTGAAAAACCTGAACCAAATCTTCCAGCAAGCGTTGAATAGACAGGGAACCCAAATCAATCCCTGAATAGCGGCCCAGCATCTCTTCCACATCCTGACTCAGGCTGGCGCGATTCAAGGTCGTGTCAAACTGAGTAATGGACTGGAGGCTGCGGGTCATCCCGTCTACGTCTTGAGCTGTGAAACTGTATAAGATTTCGTTTAAGCCAGCTCTCATGCCCGAGTCCAGTTGCCCCATAATTCCGAAATCAATAAAATAGATTTTTCCCTCTTTGATGAGGAGATTGCCAGGATGGGGATCGCCGTGGAAATACCCGTCCTTAAAGACCTGCTTGATGAAGGCCAACATCAGCTTCCGACCGATATCTTCTAAGTCATAGCCTGCTTCCAGTAGCTCTTGGTAATGATTGATAGGCAGGCCCGCGATGTATTCTTCAACCAATACATGCCTTGTAGTGTACTGGTCGTATACTTCTGGCACGCCGACACATTTTATCCCTTTATTGAGTGCCGCAAAGGTATGAATCGCATCGGCTTCATTTCGGAAATCAATTTCTGACTCTAGAGTCTGTTTGAGATTTTCAAAGACTTCTGTCAGATTGACCATGGGCAGAATCCCTTTTGGTATGCGACGGGATAGTTTGATCAGGAGCTGAATATCTTCTGCTAATATTTCTTCTAGATGAGGACGCTGTACTTTGACAACCACCTCGTCCCCACTCAATAGGACCGCTCGGTGGGTCTGGGCAACAGAGCCAGACGCCAAGGGTTCCCATGAAAAATCTTTGAAAAATTTTTCTGGTGGGGCAGCTAGCTCCTGAGAAAGAACCTGAGTTACAACCTCTTGCGTCATTGGCTTTACACGGCTTTGCAAATGCGACAATTCTTCAATATAGGCCGCAGGTAAGATATCGGAGCGCGTTGATAGGATTTGACCGATTTTTACAAAACTGGGCCCCAATTCCTCAAAAGCAAGTCTCAACTTGCGAGGCGCTTCCCTCTGGTCTAAGGCTAAATCCTTTTCACGATAAGAAAGGAGACCGACAGAAGCGAACACCTTCACAATTTGTCTTAAGCGTTTACTCGACATGGTCTCCTCCTTTCATTTATTCTGACTTTGAAATCAATGCATCTAGTTTTGCTTCAATCCGCTCCAAGTCCTCCTTGGTCGCATATTGCACTCCCTTGGTTTTTTCTTGAAATTCCTTGATACTTTCCTGAGCCTGACTTTCTGCCTGACGTTTCAATTCGGTCTGCAATTCCTTCCCTTCTGCAACGGTTAACCGTCCCTTATCGACTAAATCTTTCAAAAAAGTTTCCGTTTTTTCGACGGTCATTGACGTCAGACCAATGCCTGCTAACAAGATTTTTTTGAATTCATCCATGATGCTACCTCCTTTTTGATAAAAGCAACTGTTGAATTATTCCCAAGTAAGGTATCGATGTCCCCTTATGCGAGGAAGAATCCATTCCTTCGGCATCCAGTTTATCGAACTTTACTATTTAAGGATACCTATATTATAAAATAAAGCGTTTCCATCTTCAAGTTAAAAATTGAAACTTATTTCAATTTTCAGTTTCTACTTGCAACTAATTTTCAAAAACGATATACTTAACTGGTTAAACATTTAAGAAGGAGTACCTTATGGCAAAAAAATCTAAAATTGCTCGTCATCAAAAACAGTTGAAACTGATTGCACAATACGCGGACTTACGTCGTGAATTAAAGGCAAAAGGTGACTACGAGGCACTGCGAAAATTGCCCCGTGATTCCAACCCCAATCGACTGAAACATCGTGATATGACAGATGGTCGGCCGCATGCCTACATGCGAAAATTCGGCGTCAGCCGGATCACCTTCCGCGAACTAGCCCACAAAGGCCAATTGCCCGGCATCAAAAAAGCCAGCTGGTAGGAGAAAGGAAAAAGCACCCGCGGGTGCTTTTTCGTTACTGTATGAGAATAGCCTGACTTAAGCCATAAGTTTGTGGTTCCAACTTACTATAGTAGCCGGCTAGTGGACTTCCGTTGATGTAATTGCTGAGGGTAGAGCCAAGCGTAATTTCTAGTGTATTTTCCGCTTGAGTCGCTACTGCACTCAGGTCATAGCGGCCAGTGATTGCATTCCCTGGCACTTCTTGTCCATTCACTTTCACCGTTTGTGAGTCCATTACCTTTGGTAAAATCAGTGTTCTCGCTTGTGGAATCGTCGTGCGATAGGTAGCACGTCCAGATTTTGTTTCGTAGCCTGCTAAAGTTGACCAGGTTTGCAAACAATCCAGTTCTACGACAGATTCTTGGTGCTGCATGGTGAGATTTTCTGGATTTTTCATGCTCCAGCTGTCGATGGTGACAGTCCAGGCTTGGTTGGCGATGGAGAGGCCATCGGCCACAGCTGAATAAACTTGTCCTTCCTCAGCTACTTTTTTGAAAATACGCAACTCGCCAGCATCCAATGTGACACGCACCACTGCTGTCACCTGACCAGTCCAGGCATCCCACTCTTCATAACTTGCCTTACTCAAGAAGTCACTCAAATCATGTGCACTAGGCCCTTGATTGTAAACCAAAGTGAAGATTTCTTCACCGATGATACGATTGTAATGAAGAAGGCTCGCATCACTGGAAGTCAAAGTCGGAGCAGCTAGAGTGCCTGCCACTTCTACCAAGCTAGTCAAAACAGGTAGACCCTCTGCCTTGAACTGGGCAACCACGGCCGCTACATCGCTAGGTAAGTCCAGTCCTTCCTCAATATAGAGTGCGGAATAGGTGGCTCCTTTGACGACAAGCTGACCATTTTGGACAGTTTGCGGATGGCATAGAAGGCCTTCTGTTGCGATTTGATAGGTAAAGCCTAATTTGGATAGTTCATCCCCGATTGGATGCTGCTTATTTTCACTGGCCTTGTGGCCTGCTGTATAGACTAGAACATCCACTTGATTGTGGCCTTGACGAAGCACTTGCTGCACGCGCGCTAGATAAGTCGTGTAGTGAGGCAGGTCTTCCCAGACTGGCTGGTGGGGTCCCCAAGGTTCTGCAAATCCACGCCCTCCTAGCATAGGACTAAAGGCAGAAGCTGTAGGCCACTTGGCACCCGGAGCATACTTGTAGGCCATACCATGCCAGTAGGTCAGATTGACCCCAGCCATGTAGTTTTTGTGAAGGGTACCAATCAACTGTGGGAGCGTCGTTGCATAGGCTTGGAAAAGATAGGCTCCCGCTTCGTCTGAGAGAATTTCCACCCCGCCAAAGTCACGTCCTGCTGCCAGCATACGAAAGGCATCATTACCGTCTTCACCAAATCCAAGTGACTCGCCTTCGACTGCATCGAGACGTGCACCTGCATCTGCCGAGTCAATAGCCCAGCCGTAGGGCTGCGCACGGAATTTGAGTCCCAGACTGTGGGCAAATTCCTTCAAAGGCTCTAGATGGTAGTCTTGATAGAGTTCGTTGAGGACACGGTAATAATCATGGCGGAAGGCTTGGACCTTGTCCACATCTTCTTCTGCCACCTGAAAACTAGCCTTGTCTGCCCCGATTCCCTTATCCTGATTGATACCTAGGATAAATGGTAAGTATGGTCGAATGGAATAGCCAGCACGTTTTTCAAATTCTTCCAACATACGGTCAGTCCAGTGACCAACTGATTGCAGCTCAAGCGAGTCTTCAAAGAAGTAATCCCCCACTTCAGCTAATAAGTCACGCACCTCATCTGACAGTAATTGATTCTCCCAAAGAGAGCGGATGAGAGCTGCACCTTCGGGGGCGAAATGCACGGACCAGAGTTGCCAAATACCATTTACCTGCTCGGCCGTGAAAAATCTATCCAGCATATTGACAATATGTTGAAGAGTTTGTAAGAAAATAAGTCCCGCTGTCGTGTGACAGTGGGGTTTGTTATAGCTTTACGATATAAGTATCTCTCTGAAAACGGTATAACGGTTTTCTGAAAATCTATGATATGATAAATAAATAACGACAATTTAGGAGAATGTATGGAAAATCATAATTTTGAAAATGAAGGTACCTTTAATCGAGAGATGAACAGTCGTCACCTGCAGATGTTGTCTATCGGTGGCGTTATTGGGACAGGTTTGTTCTTGAGTTCAGGTTATACAATTGCACAGGCTGGACCGTTTGGAGCGATTGCTGCCTATCTATTTGGAGCGGTGATGGTCTATTTGGTCATGTTCTCGCTAGGAGAGTTATCTGTAGCCATGCCAGTGACAGGTTCTTTCCATACTTACGCGACCAAGTTTATCAGCCCAGGCACTGGTTTTATGGTGGCTTGGATGTATTGGCTTTGCTGGGTGGTTGCCTTGGCTTCGCAGTTTGTTGGTGCAGCCCAGCTTATGCAACGTTGGTTCCCTAGTGTGCCTATTTGGATTTT
>CAUTON010000074.1:0-6986 GCA_963539895.1 uncultured Streptococcus sp.
AAGCTGTGCCCATTCTTGATCAGTTAAATCGGTGTCATATGGTTGTCTTGTCATAGCTTTAGTTTTACATTTTTTGTGAATACAGGTTCTAAACCAGAAAAACAGATGAGTGACGCAACTAGTCTATTCATAGAATATTTGTATGATAATTTCCAACTTGTAGGATGGATGCGAGATAATCAAGGTAATTACATCACGGAAACTCTTTTGTTTCCCGATGATTTATCACCGGTCTTTCATGTAGATGTTGAAGATGAATTGTACAGAATAACAAGAGACGAAAATATTATAGAAGTTGAAACAGAAAAATTCTATAATTGGCTTCATTCTTATTTTTGTGGATGGTTTAAAACTTGTTGGAATCAAGTATCTAAAAAGCAACAGATCATACACACTGTAACTACTTATTTCTCAGTACACGATACGTATTGGTACGAAAATTTAGAAACAGGTAAAGAAGAAAACCTTGAAGAAATTGCTAGCAAATTTGGCTGGTCATCATTTTAGAGAGCCCTCTAGAAAGCGGAGCTTTCTAGACAAAAGGCAGGCACCGCTGTGGGGAAAAGAAAGAAGAGAAATGTAGTTTCTCTTCTCGGAAGTTTTGAGACCTTAGGCTCAAAACTTAGCAATGAAACCATAGGTTTGCTTGTGTGCCCACCACCTAAGAAAAGTATCAAAAAAAAATAGAAGAAAGGAACGGATTCAACAGAATCCATCCTACACTAAAATAAATAGAAAGGGATGTTCAGTTTAATAGTCTAACTGAACCCGCCCTAAACACTTGGCAAAAAAGATAAACGCTCCTAGATGCAAGCATCTACGTTGCGTCTCCTATTTTTGCTGTGTGTTTTACGGGCTTGGTATCTTCTTATGAACACTTGGCAAGAACTCAGCATCCACGTCCATCGTGACGCGGAAGAAGCCGTCTCCAATCTCTTGATTGAGGCGGGCAGCAGCGGGGTTGCGATTAGCGACTCGGCGGATTATATTGGGCAGGAGGATCGTTTTGGCGAGCACTATCCTGAGGTGGCGCAGTCGGACATGATTGCCATCACGGCTTATTTCCCAGATACCTTTGATATTTCGGCGGTCAAAGCGGAGCTGAAAGAGCGTTTGGCAGATTTCACCAGCTTTGGTCTAGAAATTGGAGACTTGACGCTTGAAAGTCAAGAATTGGCTGAGGAAGACTGGGCTGACAACTGGAAGAAATATTATGAGCCAGCTCGTATCACGCATGACTTGACCATCGTACCATCTTGGACAGATTACGAGGCGACTGCTAGCGAGAAAGTCATCAAGCTGGATCCTGGCATGGCCTTTGGGACGGGGACTCACCCGACAACCAAAATGAGTCTTTTTGCCCTGGAGCAAGTGCTGCGTGGTGGTGAAACCGTCATCGACGTGGGAACGGGCTCTGGTGTGCTTTCGATTGCCAGCTCACTTTTAGGTGCAAAAGACATTTTCGCCTATGATTTGGATGACGTGGCGGTGCGCGTGGCTCAGGAAAACATTGAGCTCAACCCAAATATGGATAACATCCAAGCGGCTGCCGGCGACCTTTTGAAAGGTGTCACGCAGGAGGCAGATGTGATTGTGGCCAATATTTTGGCGGATATTCTCGTGCATTTGACTGCGGACGCCTACCGACTCGTCAAGGACGAGGGCTACCTGATCATGTCTGGTATCATCTCTGAAAAATGGGACATGGTACGCGAAAGTGCTGAAAGCGCAGGCTTTTTCCTCGAAACCCACATGGTGCAGGGCGAGTGGAACGCTTGTGTCTTCAAGAAGACGGACGATATTTCAGGAGTGATTGGCGGATAATGCAGCAGTATTTTGTAAATGGCAAAGCGGAAAATCAGGTGGAAATTCTAGACAAAGACACCATCAAGCACATGTTTTCCGTCATGCGCTTGGCTGAAGGAGACGAGGTTGTCTTGGTTTTTGATGATGGCATCAAACGCTTGGCAAAAGTAACAGACAGTAATGCCCATACCTTTGACATCCTAGAAGAGCTAGCAGACAATGTGGAGATGCCTGTCTCCGTCACCATTGCCTCTGGCTTTCCTAAGGGGGACAAGCTAGACCTCATCGCACAAAAAGCCACCGAGCTTGGTGTAACAGGTATCTGGGCCTTTCCAGCCGACTGGTCCGTGGTCAAGTGGAACGGTAAAAAGCTAGCCAAAAAAGAAGAAAAACTAGCCAAAATCGCCCTCGGTGCTGCGGAGCAATCCAAACGCAATCGGGTGCCAGAGGTTAAACTCTTTGAGAAAAAATCTGATTTCTTAGCGCAATTGGCAGGTTTTGACAAGATTTTCATTGCCTATGAGGAAACAGCTAAGGCTGGAGAAATGGCTGTGCTAGCGCGTGAATTGGTCAAACTTGAGGCGGGACAAAAAATCCTTTTCATCTTTGGTCCAGAAGGGGGCATTTCTCCAAAAGAAATAGATAGCTTTGAAGCCACTGGTGGTATAAAAGTCGGTCTTGGTCTTCGCATCATGCGGACAGAGACAGCACCGCTCTACGCACTGAGCGCCGTATCTTATGAATTAGAAATGCGAAAAGCTTGACGCATGTCAAGCTTTTTTGCTATTTGTCATCAAATCCAAACTTGTGTCTGTAGTGCAGGAGGATGAGCTGGTAGATCTGTTCTGGCTTGGCCTTGCCACCAGTCAAAACGACATTGACCAGGGGGAATCCCATTTTGAGATTGGCTTTGCAACTATACTTTTGCAGCCAATTCATCTTGGCCAGGTATTTCTCATTGTCCACCAAGGTGATGGAAATATAGGACTGATTCAAGTACGGCTGCAGATGGATAAAGCTGATATCCTCCCACGGAATAAAGCCGATGGCAATCGCAGAGGAATGGTCTGTCACACCTCGCTCATCGACCAGAAAGATGGGCTTCGGGTTTTTGGTAAACAATTTTTTGAGTAAAAAAAGGAGAGAGCCGCCGCAGAGCAGGACGCCAATGAGGCCAACGATGACGAAGAGCCAAGCGACGGGAGTGTCTGCCAGCATGGGCTGATAATCAAGGATGCACAAAAGGGAGGCAAGCGCCATGATGAGGGCGAGAAAGCTGAGCCAGAGCTGGCGACCTTTACTGAGATTGACGATAATCGGTGGTTGCATAGACTCCTCCATCAATGATTTTCCTCTATATATACCATATTCATTTTTGGAAATCACAGATGTACCTCTTCGCCATTAAAGATAAATCGGACGTGCGAGTAATCGTGTTGCAAGTCTTTTCCAACCATAAAGTCTTTGGCATCTTTTCGCACCTGAACCAGGTCAATGCCCTGAGCTTGTGCACCGAAAACGCAGCCGCAGTAGCACTGGCGGTAGATATCGTACTCTTCACACATCTCTACGGAACGCTTGTAGCCGTTATTCTTTTTGAAATCACTGGGCAAATACTGGGTATCGTAAATCTTTTGGACTTCGAGCCCGACGGCATTGATGGTTTGTGAATTTTTGTGAGGGCTGATGGTCAAGGCGCTACCAAAATAGTCAAATCCGAGTTCCACCGCCTTCTGTGCGGTTTTGTCCAGCCGATAATCATAGCAAACCCGGCAGCGGTCGCCGCCTTCAGGCTCCTGCTCTAGACCGTGTACAGTTTTGAAAAATTCATTGGGCACATAGGGAGCTTCCAAAAATTGAACGGATTGACCTGTTGCTTTGTTAAAGTCGTGGACAAATTTCTGAGTGACATAACTTCTACGCTCGTATTCGGCTTTAGGGTGAATATTTGAATTGGCAAAATAGATGGTCACATCACAAAATTGGGTGATATATTCGAGCGTATAGGTGCTACAAGGGGCGCAGCAAACGTGCATCAAGACGGTAGGACGCAGGTCCTGCGCTTGCCATTTTTGGACCATGCTTTGCATGACACTATCATAGTTCACCTTCTGGTTTGGATTCATCTGCCTTAAGATATCTTCTACGTCAATCATTTGCTTTCCTCATTTTCTTCTAAATGTAGTTTACCACAAGAAGACGAGAAAGGCACTAAGGACTTGAAATGGACCTTCTTCAGCCTTTTTCTTTTACGCAGAAAGTGGTAAAATATACAGAAAAAAGATCAGAAAGAGGAGTAGCCATGAAAGAGGTCAATCTGACGGGAGAAGAAGTTGTCGCTTTAGCGGCTACCTATATGCCAGAAGAGGACGTTGCATTTGTTCGGAAAGCCTTAGATTACGCGGTCGATGCCCACAAGGAGCAGTACCGCAAGTCTGGCGAGCCCTACATTATCCACCCTATTCAGGTGGCCGGGATTTTGGCTGGGCTCAAGCTGGATGCGGTGACGGTGGCCTGTGGATTCCTCCACGACGTGGTCGAGGACACGGACTTTACTCTGGACGATATCGAGGAAGCCTTCGGGCCTGACGCACGCCTCATCGTGGACGGCGTAACCAAGCTGGGGAAGGTCGAATACCGTTCGCACGAGGAGCAATTGGCGGAAAATCACCGCAAGATGCTGATTGCCATGTCCAAGGATATGCGGGTCATCCTGGTCAAGCTGGCTGACCGCCTGCACAATATGCGGACCCTCAAGCATTTACGAAAAGATAAGCAGGAGCGGATTGCACGGGAGACTATGGAAATCTACGCACCGCTAGCCCATCGTTTGGGGATTTCCTCCGTCAAGTGGGAGCTGGAAGACCTGTCCTTCCGCTACCTCAATGAGACAGAATTTTACAAGATTACCCACATGATGTCCGAAAAGCGCAAGGAGCGCGAGGACTTGGTGGCAGAGATTGTCGAGAAAATCCGTGACTATGCTGCTGAGCGCAATCTGGTCGGCGACATCTATGGCAGGCCCAAGCACATCTACTCCATCTACCGCAAGATGCACGACAAGAAGAAGCGCTTTGACCAGCTCTATGACCTGATTGCCATCCGCTGCATCATGGAGACACCCAGCGACGTTTACGCCATGCTGGGCTACATCCATGAGCTCTGGCGCCCCATGCCTGGTCGTTTTAAGGACTACATCGCCAATCCTAAGGCAAATGGGTATCAGTCTATCCACACGACCATCTACGGTCCCAAGGGCCCGATCGAGTTTCAGATTCGGACCAAGGAGATGCACCAGGTGGCAGAATACGGGGTTGCCGCCCATTGGGCTTACAAGCGTGGAGGCAATGCGACTGCCAAGCAAAGCGAACTCCGCTGGATTAACAACCTGATCGAACTCCAGGCGGATGCCGGCGATGCGCAGACCTTTGTCGACTCGGTCAAGGATGACATCTTTACGGAGCGGATATACGTCTTTACACCAGACGGGTCCGTCCGGGAGCTGCCAAAGGACTCTGTGCCCATTGACTTCGCTTACGAAATTCATACAAAAGTCGGCGAAAAAGCCACAGGTGCCAAGGTCAACGGCCGTATGGTCCCTCTGACTACCAAGCTCAAAACCGGTGACCAGGTGGAAATCGTCACCAACAGCAATTCTTTTGGCCCTAGTCGGGACTGGATTAACATCGTCAAGACCCACAAGGCTAGAAATAAAATCAAGCAGTTCTTCAAAAACCAGGACAAGGAACTTTCCATCAATAAAGGCCGCGAACTCATTCAGAATCTGCTGCTGGACCATGGATTTGTGCCCAACCAGTATCTGGACAAAAAACACATGGAAGCCATCTTGCCCAAGACCAGCTACAAGACAGAGGAAGGCCTCTTTGCGGCGGTTGGATTTGGCGAAATCTCGGCCATGTCTGTCTTTAATCGCCTGACCGAAAAAGAGCGCCGCGAAGCGGAGCGGGCCAAGGCTAAAGCTGAAGCCGATGAATTGGTCAACGGCGGAGAAATTAAGCAAGATAAGAAAGACAGCCTTAAGATCCGCCAGGATGGCGGGGTCGTCATCGAAGGGGCATCGGGTCTCCTTATCCGCATGGCCAAGTGCTGTAATCCAGTGCCGGGTGACGAGATTGTCGGCTACATTACCAAGGGCCGTGGTGTCGCCGTCCACCGCAAGGACTGTATGAACCTCAAGAGTCAAGACAACTACGAAGCCCGCCTCATCGATGTGGATTGGGAGGAAGACAGCGGCAACAAGGAGTACATCGCAGATATCGATATCTACGGGCTCAACCGCTCTGGCCTCCTCAATGACGTCCTCAAGGTCCTGACCAATTCTAGTAAGAATATTTCCTCCGTCAATGCCCAACCGACCAAGGACATGAAGTTTGCGACTATTCACGTCTCTTTTGGCATCCCCAATCTCGCCACCCTCACTACGGTCGTCGACAAAATCAAATCCGTCCCAGAAGTCTATTCGGTTAAGAGAACGAATGGCTAAAAAGGTCCGGGGGACTTTTTTAGGCTGGAAATAGGCAGAGCGTAGCTCTGTGTTCCCTTTAATTGGGGGACAGAAATCGGTAATTCGAAGGGTTTGATTTCGTTGTCACTCTCTAGTTTCAAGGTGACGACCTGAAACGGTCTAACCGTAGACTACTTCATTCCGATCTCCACTTGGAAATCAAAAATTTAGAAAGGTAGCTATGAAAATCATCATCCAACGGGTCAGCCAGGCATCCGTCACTATTGCGGAAAAAATAGTTGGTCAGATTGGCCAGGGGCTGCTTCTCCTAGTCGGAGTCGGGCCAGATGATGGTCAGGAGGACCTGGATTACGCCGTACGGAAAATCAGCCAGATGCGGATATTTTCAGATGAAAATGGTAAGATGAATCACTCTGTCCAAGACATCCAGGGTAGCATTCTTTCTATCTCCCAATTTACGCTGTTTGCAGACACCAAAAAGGGCAATCGCCCTGCTTTTACAGGAGCTGCTGCTCCAGACAAGGCTAGTCAGCTTTATGACCAGTTGAATGACCAGCTCGCCACCCTTCTTCCCGTGAAAAAGGGCATCTTCGGAGCTGATATGCAGGTCAGCCTAGTTAATGACGGCCCTGTGACAATCATTTTAGATACGAAAAACCGCTAAAAAACGACTTTCATTGGAAGTCGTTTTTTG
>CAUTON010000075.1:0-6962 GCA_963539895.1 uncultured Streptococcus sp.
AAAAGGGAAATTCGACTTTCCGGGGATTCTGCTTCTCAATCCATAAAAGGGAAGGTAGATATTGTACAATTTGAGAAAAAAGAACTAGAACCTGTAGTTGAAAAACAAATTGAAAGTTCTGAAGTTGAGTATATACATTCAGGGAAATTTATTTTAACAAATGAATCCGTGTCGAAAGATTTATTTCCTTATGAGGAAAAGGGATTTTTATTTCAGCAGCTAACGCTGAATAAAGGAATTTTATCGCAGTTCAAACTAGAAGATACTTATTATAATGATCAAGGCGGGACCTCCTTTATAACATATAAAGTTCAAAATCAGACTATTAATCGCTACTTTGGCTTAGAAGATAACGCAGAGGTAATGATGGACTGTTTCCCTAGTTCAGATGAGTCGAATTTTGCAGTCTCTATTAACTATCGTAATCAAACAATTGACCACTGGGAGACCATTGAATCAGGATTGGAGGAAGAAGATGAGTAAATCAGGATTTTCAACCCCAGCCATTTCTGATTTGTCTTACCGGTTTGAAGTCATATCGTCATAAAACGAGATTGGAGACTTATGAAAAAAGATAAATGCATTTTCATACTGCTTCTTGCACTAAGTGCTTTTGTGTTGGTGTTAGCAGGATGTGAAAATAAGAACAGCCGTTCTTGGATTGAAAATAAGATATCAGCGGTGGAGCGTGTCTACCCGACCAAAAATCTCTATGATTTGTTTGAAGAGTTTCCAGATGGATTTACGGTTGAGGTAGGTGATACCTATGATAAAGATGAGAAAGTTTACAGTAGAAATATTCAATTAATAGGGGATCCAAAGGCACATACAATCAAGGGAGAGGTTACACTAACCCTGCTAGAAAAGGAAGAAGCACAACCGACGGTTCGGACAATCATTGATAGCTCGGACCTTGAATACACGCGCTCAGGCGACTTTATTCTTGCAAATGGTGCTGCTTCTGCAGAGTTGTTTCCCTATAAAGATAAAGGCTTTCTTTTTCAAAAATTAACGCTGAATAAAAAGGTTTTATCTACATTTGATTTGACTGAGGCATCTTATAACTGGCAAAGCGAGGAGGCCTATCTTGACTATGATATTAAAGATAAAACGATTAGACAATTCTTTGAAGCGAGCGACGATGAGAAGATTACGATGAGCATTTATTTGCGCTATGATTTCTATGTAAAAAACCAATATACGATACCAATTATATATGATATCAATGGCAACTATCATTCGGAAAACGTTCTTGGTTATATGGAGAAAGATAATGATTAATTCAGGCATATCAACGTTAGACGCATCCGATTTGTCTTATCAATTTGAGGTGGCGTTAAAGCAAGGGGTATCAAAAAAACAAGGGAAGATTGATGATTATGTTACGAATCGATTACGCGTCACTATCCCCTCCAACCTTCAATACGTTGACTCTTTTCGAGATGCGAAGACTGGGACGAGTGGAGTGGCTTTTAAAGATACGAATACGGGTCAGGTTGTGGTTGCCTATACAGGAACCAATCCAAATGAGAGTGCGGATTTTTGGCATGATGTGGACACGGATATTCGTAGCATTGGTTTAGGGTTAAACTATCATTACGAAGGGGCCTACGCTTTTTACGAGAAGATGACGCAAGAATACGGTGCGGAGAATATTGTCTTGACAGGACATTCGTTGGGCGGTAATGTAGCGCAGCGGGTTGCCCTGAAATACAATGCCCTTCACACAGTCGTTTATAATGCGGCTCCTGTCGCATTGCTATCTACTCAAAATACTTGGGACTTATGGACTCTTCTGCTGGAGAAAAAGAAGTTTACTGGAACGGTCACACGGATTTCCACGACAAAGGATCCGCTGACAAATGCAATGAAAACCATGCGTTCGATGTACCTTGGTCAAGCTTACACCATAAAAAACTCTGGCGGGCATGGTTTGAAAGATATTATCAAGGATTTTGCGCAAATACGGCAGGTAGCGGCGATTCTAGCTGGCAGCACTGTGGCGGCATTGAAAAAACGCAAGGCTTTGTTAGCAGCGGATGGTTTGAGTAGTTCAGAAGCTATTTACCTAGATTCCATGCAGGCTCTAGCTGTTGCTGGCGGTATATCTGTTATTGTCGAAGGTGCAGTGGAGATGATTGATGCTTCTGCTACAAGAGCCAATGAAGCGGCGCAAACACTGTACAACAACCTACAGGGAATCGGTGGGCTCGGTTATGGAGTCTCCATGCTTTCTACAGCGGAAGTCATGGGCCTCTATAATGCCGCTGGGTTAAGTCAGGCTACGATTATCGATGCTGTAGAACAGCTGACTTCCGAGAAAAAAACAAAAGCACAGGCGGCAGCGACCATCTTTTCCGAAATGGAAAAAGGCATCAAGCAGGGAATCGAATCCAAGATTCAAACGGATACAGAATTAGCGGGGTTATTTCAAGCATGAGTTCATTTGATGAGTTAGTGGAAGCTATCAGGAAAGAAACCATCGCCTTAGAAAAGATAGAAGATGACTATTATCAAGCAAGGCGTGCCAATGAGAACCGCCAGGAAGAGATCTCTCAGTTTCGAAATGCAGTTTTGAGGGAATTGGAGACGAGGCGCGAAAATATGGTGTATGCTGTGCGCCAATTTTCTACTGAACAATCTGATAATCAAGATAGGGCGCTTTTTGAGGCGAGTAAGCTTCACGACAACGTTATCAGTGAAGTGGAGAGACAATATCATGAACATCGCAAAACCCTAGAGTATGAAAGGGAAGAGCTGGACTATCGTCATCGCCAGATGGTCTACCAGCAAGAAGAGGAAATTATGAGATTGCGGCAGCAATTGCAGCAGCTGGATGAATGAGAAAAGGAGAAGATAGAAATGGCAATGATGAACCAGCTGATAGCGGACGGCTATGCAGGGGATAAGTTAGCACAACAGGAGATTTTTAAAGAATACGCTAGACAGGCGATTCGGAATGTCTCGGCTCCGCTTTACGCATCTGAGTTGGAAAAAATCAAATCCACTTTTAAATCAGAGGTAAAACAATCAGCCTCCACAGCAAAAAACGGCTTAAGAGACCTATCAGGAAAGCTTGATTCTGAGATGAAAGGGGCATTTTCGCAAAAGGTACAGACTACCTTATCTGAAAAAAACCAACTCTGGGATGATTTAAGCAAGTAATTGTTAAAAATAAAGGCAGGAGTCTGAGCAGAGGCTCTTTTTCTATGTTTAAGCGATTGGAAAGTGCTGTTTTCACAAAAATAAAAGAGGACAGTTTAATGAAGAACAGTACTTTTCTCGGGAATGGGGAAACATATTAATATAGGTAATGGTAAAAAATCAGAAACCCCGAACAAAAATGCCTTTTGAAAGGGAAGCGATACAGAAATGTCCGAGGATATGCTATAATAGAAAAAAATAGTGGAGGAAGACAATGGTTTCGACAAAGACAAGTTTAGGCGGTTTTGAATTTGACAATTGCTTGATGAATGCGGCCGGTGTCTGGTGTATGACACAAGAAGAGCTGGAAGAGGTAAAAGAATCAGCTGCGGGGACTTTTGTAACAAAAACAGCGACCCTACAGGTTCGCGCAGGTAACCCAGAACCTCGCTACTGCAACGTTCCCCTAGGTTCTATCAATTCAATGGGACTGCCAAATCAAGGGCTGGCCTACTATTTGGACTACTTGCTGCAGCTGCAGGAAACAGAGCCTAATCGTACTTTTGTTTTGTCTGTTGTCGGCATGTCGCCAGATGAGACGCATACGATTTTAAAAACGGTTCAAGACAGCGATTTTGCAGGCTTGACGGAGCTCAATCTCTCTTGTCCAAATGTACCTGGAAAACCACAGATTGCCTACGATTTTGAGATGACGCAAAAGCTGCTTGCAGATGTCTTTGCCTACTTCAAGAAACCGCTGGGAATCAAGCTGCCGCCTTATTTTGACATTGTGCATTTTGATCAAGCAGCAGCGATTTTCAATCAATTTCCGCTTGCCTTTGTCAACTGTGTGAACTCCATCGGAAACGGCCTCTACATCGAGGATGAGTCTGTGGTCATCAAGCCAAAGCAAGGTTTTGGTGGCATCGGTGGGGAGTATATCAAGCCGACAGCCTTGGCCAATGTCCATGCTTTCTATCAGCGGCTGAATCCAGCTATTCAGATTATCGGGACGGGCGGTGTTTTGAACGGCCGTGACGCCTTTGAGCACATCCTCTGCGGCGCAAGCATGGTGCAGCTGGGAACCACCCTTCAAAAAGAAGGAGTTGCAGCCTTTGAACGCATCACCTCTGAACTCAAAGCTATCATGGAAGAAAAAGGCTATGACAGTCTGGAAGATTTCCGTGGGAAGCTCAAGTATATTGAAGATTAACCTCAAAACAGTCAAGAAATTCTTGGCTGTTTTGAGTATGTGAACATATTCATTAAATAGAAGTAATGGAATGAAACACCAGCATCAGAAAACGAATACTTCTCCAAATTCCTCATGTAAGGGTTTGCACTTGCTGCGAAAAAGCATTATACTATAGGGAAAGGAGACAGCGATGAAAAGAAGAAATCGGATGAAACAAAGAGCCGCGGCTGCTCGAAAAAGGGCTGTCGGAATCTTGATTGGCTTTAGTCTGGCCTGCCTGTCCATCTGGGGGATTTGGCATTTTTCCACTATGACGCAGATAGGCACGGAGGAGACACCGGGCAGCAGTAGCCAGACGGCAAGTAGCAGTACGCAAGAGATAGAAAGTCAGACAGCTCGCATCATGGCACACGGGGATTTGCTCTACCATAATGTCGTTTACATGAGCGCACAGCAGGATGATGGCACCTATGACTTCACTGAGAATTTCACCTACGTCAAGCCGTGGATTGAGCAGGCGGATTTAGCCATTGCGGATTTTGAAGGGACCATTTCGCCAGACTTTGCCCTGTCAGGTTATCCGCTCTTCAACGCACCAGCTGAAGTGGTGTCTGCCATCAAAGATGCTGGTTATGACGTGGTTGATTTGGCGCATAATCACATCTTGGATTCTCAGTTGTCGGGGCTCATTTCAACCTCCACCAACTTTACCGATAAGGGGATTGATACAGTTGGTGTCTACCCAGAGGGCAATCGTGCAGAAGCACCGCTGTTAATCAAAGAAGTGAACGGCATCAAAATTGCCATCCTCGCCTACGCTTACGGTTTTAACGGGATGGAGGGGAATCTTACGCAGGAGGAATACCAAGCCTACCTATCTGACATGGAAACGACTCAGATGCAGGAAGAGATTGAGCGCGCGGAAGAAGAAGCTGATATTACCATCATCATGCCACAAATGGGTGTCGAGTATCAATTAGAGCCAACGGAGGAACAAGTCGCCCTCTATCATCAAATGGTGGAGTGGGGAGCCGATATTATCTTTGGTGGCCATCCGCATGTGATTGAGCCAGCAGAAATTGTTGAGCACGATGGCCAGGATAAATTGATTATCTATTCCATGGGGAATTTTATCTCCAATCAACGCATGGAAACCATGGAAGGCGTCAGTAACTATCAGTGGACAGAACGTGGCGTGCTCATGGATGTCACCATTGAGAAAAAAGCTGGTGAGACCACTATCAAAACAGCTCAAGCCCATCCAACCTGGGTTAGTCGGGTAGAAAACGGACGCTATTCTTCAGAAATTGGACCGCTGTATAGCTACCAGACCTACATTTTGGAAGACTTTATCGAAGGCGGCCAATATCGAGACCAACTAGATGACGCCACCAAGGCTCGGATTGATACGGCTTATCAAGAAACGATGGACTTGGTCAATCTGCAGTGGAATGGCAACTAGGTAAAAGCAAAAATTGATAGAAATCGGGGATGGGACTCTATCCCTTTTCTTTCTCCCCTTTTGACATTCAAGATTTTTTTCGCTACAATGAAAACGATTGTAAAGGAGAGACCATGATTAAACTTGTTGCCTTTGATATGGATGGGTCCTTTTTGAGCCCTGATAATGATTATGACCGTGAGCGCTTTGCGCGGATTTTCCCGCAGCTGATGGCGCGTGGCATCAAGGTAGTGGCCATTTCTGGCAACCAGTACCACCAGATTAAGACCTTTTTCTCGGATTATCTGGATGAGATGGTGATTGTGTCAGAAGCGGGCTCTATGATTTTTGAAAAAGGTGTACGGATCTTTGAGCAGACCTTCGACCGTTCCGTAGTCGATGATTTGCTGAGCATTTTGCAGGCCAAAGGCTTCTTAGCTCAGACAGCCATCACAGGCCTTGAGGCTATCTATTTTGAAAAAAAATGTGACCCTGATTTTAGAAAAATCATTCTTAAGCATAATTTCAAGTATGTGGAAGTAGACAGCCTAATGGAGCTACCTGACGATGCCTACTGCATGCTGACCATGAATCTACCTGGCCAGGAAATTGACGCCATTGTAGACGAGTTGAACAGCCATACAGGCCAAGCTGCTCGTGCCATGTCCAGTGGCTTTAACTTTATCGACATCGTCCTGCCACATGTCAATAAAGGAGTCGCTCTTGATTGGCTAGGAGAAAAGTGGGGCATTCAGGCGGATGAAATGATAGCCTTTGGGGATTCGGACAACGATCTAGAAATGCTGCAATATGTCGGGCATTCCTACGCTATGGCCAATGCAGGAGACCGCGTCAAAGCTGCCGCCAAATATCAAGCACCAGCCAATAAAGACTCAGGCGTTTTACAGATTATAGAAGAAGTCGTACTTGGCACAGACTAAGTAGCTAGCCTATAGCCACCAGAAATGAACGGCTCCCTGTCAAGTAGACATGTTGATTTCAAGGACTTTTTAAAATTTTTAAGTATTAAGGATAAAGTTCTAGGATTATAGATGGGGAGATTCTCATACATCGTAATATAATTGATACTACCAGCATTGGTCCTTTATATATCCCAATTTATAATCTTAACTAATGTTAATAGTGAGTTTCTGATTAAGAGCGAAAGCAATTTTACTCATG
>CAUTON010000076.1:0-6924 GCA_963539895.1 uncultured Streptococcus sp.
AAATATATGACCGACCCTGTCGAAGTTGAATTCATCACCGCGCATGCAGGAATTGACATCGGAGATACGGCTATCGGTATGCACATCAAGCACGTGCAAGTTCCGATTCGGCCGAGTCGTCGCGAGATTGGCCAAGCCCATGTGACATCCCTAGCCAGCCGTCCGAAATTGATTGGCGGAGCTCGTGCTGCTTACCTCCCTGATAAGATTCGTAAAGGATAAAATTAGGCGGATTTTCAAATCGCCATTCCCTCGAGAAAACGCGTAAAAATTTGCTTTTTCCAAGTTTTGTGATAAAATTGTTAGGAATGACTATAAAATTTTAAGGAGAATGACATTCATGTCTGTATCATTTGAAACAAAAGAAACAAACCGTGGTGTATTGACCTTTACCATCGCACAAGATGCTATCCAACCAGAGTTGACCCGTGTCTTTAACCAAGTCAAAAAAGATATTAACCTGCCAGGTTTCCGTAAAGGTAAAATCTCTCGTGCTGTTTTCAACCAACGTTTTGGTGAAGAAGCTCTCTACCAAGATGTTTTGAACGCCCTTCTTCCAGACGCATACGAAGCAGCTATCAAAGAAGCAGCTCTTGAGGTAGTGGCACAACCATCATTTGATGCACAATCAATGAACAAAGGGGAAGACTGGGTCATCACTGCTGAAGTTGTAACTAAGCCTGAAGTCAAATTGGGTGACTACAAAAATCTTGAAGTTTCTGTAGAAGTTTCAAAAGAAGTAACAGACGAAGAAGTAGATGCTAAAGTAGAGCGCGAGCGCAACAACTTGGCTGAATTGACAATTAAAGAAGAAGCTGCTGAAAATGGCGATACTGTTGTGATTGACTTTGTTGGCTCGATCGATGGTGTTGAATTTGACGGTGGAAAAGGTGAAAACTACTCACTTGAACTTGGTTCAGGCCAATTCATCCCAGGATTTGAAGACCAATTGGTCGGCCACGCTGCCAGCGAAGAAGTTTCCGTAGAAGTGACTTTCCCAGAAGACTACCAAGCGGCAGACTTGGCTGGTAAAGCAGCTGTCTTCGCTACAAAAATTCACGAAGTAAAAGCGAAAGAAGTGCCTGCACTTGACGATGAATTGGCAAAAGACTTGGACGAAGAAGTGGAAACGCTTGATGAGCTGAAAGCGAAATACCGCAAAGAGTTGGAAGCGGCTAAAGAAATCGCCTTTGACGATGCTGTCGAAGCAGCTGCTATCGAAGCGGCTGTTGCCAACGCTGAAATCGTTGAATTACCAGGCGAAATGGTCCATGAAGAAGTGCACCGCGCTATGAACGAATTCTTGGGTAATATGCAACAACAAGGCATCTCACCAGAAATGTACTACCAAATCACTGGTACAACTGAGCAAGACTTGCATGCTCAATATGAAGCAGATGCTGAAAGCCGCACCAAGACTAACTTGGTCATCGAAGCAGTTGCTAAAGCCGAAGGTTTTGACGCTACTGAAGAAGAAATCACGGCTGAAATCGAAGAATTGGCTGCTAACTACAACATGGAAGCTGATCAAGTTCGTCGCCTTCTTTCAGAAGACATGCTCAAACATGACATCACAGTGAAAAAAGCTGTTGAAGTAATCACAAGCACAGCTTCTGTAAAATAATGAAACAGACATGAGCCGAGGAAGTCCTTGGCTCTATTTTTTGATGAAATATCTTTTGACTATTTTTCCCTTTTAGCGTAAAATAGATAGGAAAGACAAATGGAGGCAGTTTGCGCTTGTCGTATCAAAGCGAAAGGCAGGCTTATCCCAGAAGCAAGAAGGAGAATACCTTGGAATTAAACGTATTTGCTGGACAAGAAAAAAGTGAATTATCAATGATTGAAGTGGCGCGTGCCATTTTAGAAGAACGTGGCCGTGACAATGAGATGTACTTCAATGATTTGGTTAATGAGATTCAAAATTATCTGGAAAAATCAAATAGCGAAATCCGTGCAGCCTTGCCTATTTTTTACTCAGATTTAAATGTGGATGGTAGCTTTATTCCCCTCGGTGACAACAAGTGGGGATTGCGTTCTTGGTATGCCATCGATGAAATTGACGAAGAAGTTATCACGCTTGAAGAAGACGAAGAAGGCGCACCAAAACGCAAGAAAAAACGTGTCAACGCCTTTATGGATGGCGACGAAGATGCCATTGACTATGGCAACGACGATCCAGAAGATGAAGATAACTATGATGACACAGACAATAGTAATTATGATGGTGATAATCCTGATGACGAAAAGGATGAAGTGGAATCATATGATTCAGAAATCAATGAAATTATCCCTGATGATGAATTAGGAGATGAGGAAGTTGCTCTCAACGAAGAAGATGACGATTATTCGGATGATGACGAAGAAACCGTTGAAGAATAAAACAAAAGCTTGAAAAGCATCCCGAAAGTTAGTAATCCTAACTAGGGATGTTTTTTTCTAAAATTGCCTTTTTGAGCGACCGGTTGGTCTAGCAGACCTAAATTTACAAAAAAATTAAAAAACTTATTGACAAGTGACGATTTAGATGCTATACTATTCCTTGTGTTAAGCGGAAATGGCGGAATTGGCAGACGCGCAGGACTAAGGATCCTGTGACCGCTTTAGGTCGTGGGGGTTCAAGTCCCCCTTTCCGCATGCTTATCTCGACTGGCTGTTGCCAGTCTTTTTTTGTTCCCTTAAAAAAGTGTGGTAAAATAGAGTTAGAAAATTCAATTTAAAGGAGAAGGAACATGGGATTGATTAAGGCGGCTGTGACAGCGACTCGTACAACATTGGCGGACCAGTGGAAGGAGTTTTTCTACTGTGATGCTCTATCGAGCGATGTCCTCTTGACACGTGGACAAAAGCAAGTAGGCAAGGGCTCTTCTAATACGAAGGGGAATGACAATATTATCTCAAATGGCAGTGGAATTGTCGTGGCAGATGGTCAATGTATGATTATCGTGGACCAGGGCAAGGTCGTAGAAATCTCTGCTGAGCCTGGCGAATTTACCTATGATACCTCTAGTGAATCCAGCATTTTCACAGGGAAATTCGGCGAAAATTTAGTGGAGACCTTTAAGCAAATTGGTCGTCGGATCACTTATGGTGGAGATACAGGTAAGGACCAGCGGGTTTACTATATCAACACCAAGGAATTGATGGATAATAAGTTTGGCACACCGTCTCCAGTGCCTTTCCGCGTGGTTGACAGCAAGATTGGTCTTGATATTGATGTGGCCGTTCGCTGTTCGGGTGTCTATTCTTACCAGATTGTGGATCCGATTCGATTTTATGCGAATATTGCGGGGAATGTGAGCAGCCAATTCACGCGCTCTGATATCGAAAGTCAGTTGAAAGCTGAGTTTATCAGTGCTCTCCAGCCAGCTTTAGGGGCCCTTTTCGCCCTTGAGATGCGGCCTAGCCAGTTGCCAGCTCATACGGCAGAATTGGAAACTTCTCTCAATACTGTCTTGTCTGATAAATGGCAGGTTCAGCGTGGTATCAAGCTGATTAGCGTAGCGCTTTCAACCATCAACCTGTCTGATGAAGATGCGGACCTCATCAAAGAAGCACAGCGTGTGGCTATGTTGCAAAATCCAACGATGGCAGCGGCGACGCTGACAGCTGCTCAATCCGATGCCATGAAGGCTGCAGCGGCTAATTCAGCTGGTGCGATGAATGGCTTTATCGGGATGGGGATGGCGACACAGGCTGGGGGCATCAATGCCAATAGTCTCTTCCAGATGGGACAGGCTCAAGCTGCTACACAAATAGGGCAACCTACAACCTCTCCGGCTCAGCCGGCTGCGACTCCAGTCAATCCTGTAGCGACACCATGGACCTGCTCAAATGGCCACTTATCTACAGGGAAATTCTGCCCAGAATGTGGGGAAGTTAGACCATAAGGAGGCACCTGTGGAACATAATAGTGCAACATTGCAGACTCATACCTGCCCCAATTGCGGGCGGGCGGTCCAGTTTGATGCAGAGCACCAGAGCCTGAAGTGCCCTTATTGTGACGCAGAACTGTCACTGGGATCGCTTGCTCAATACCAAGAGGCCAAGGCAGCACAATCAGCAGAAGACCAGATGGAATGGGATACCTCGACCAGTCAGGTGTGGGCTGAGCAGGAATTGGATGGCATGCAGGCGTATAGCTGCCAGTCCTGTGGTGGTCAGATTATTGGCACGGCCGAAACCATTGCAACGACCTGCCCTTTCTGTGACAATCCAGTCGTGATTCTGGACAAGGTAGAAGGGGATTTGCGGCCTGATTATGTCATTCCTTTTCAAATTACCAAGGAAGAGGCCAAGGCTGCGCTCAGCCAGTTTGTGACTAATAAATTTCTCTTACCGAAAGTTTTTAAAGATGAACAGCATATTGATGAAATCAGGGGGATTTACGTCCCTTTCTGGCTCTTTGATGCCAAGGCTAAGGTGGATGGACAATATCGGACTCAAACAGTACGGACCTGGAGTGATTTTCACTATAGCTATACCGAGGTCAGTCACTATCTGAATGTACGGTCTGGGGAAATGGCTTTTGAACATCTAACGGTGGATGGCTCATCGCTTTTATCGGACCAACTGATGCAATCTATTGAACCTTTTGATTTTAGTCAGGCAGTTGATTTTCAGACGGCTTACCTCGCGGGCTATTTGGCAGATAAATACGATGTGATTGCCACTGCTGGTCAAGAAATCGCCAATGAACGAATTAAGCAATCAGCTACTCAACAGGTGCGTTCGACTCTTGCGGGGATGGGTCACCTTACGGTTGAGTCAGAAACGGTCCAATTGGCAGATGGTCAGTACCACTATGCGCTTTATCCTGTCTGGCTCCTGACCACTAGCTGGCAGGGGAATCGCTATACCTTTGCGATGAATGGGCAAACAGGGCGTTTTGTCGGGGATTTGCCAGTAGATAAGGCGACGTACTGGAAGGCTTTTGCCGGGATGGCTATCGGAGTAGCGGCTGTGGCATTTATTGTCTTTTACTTCTTGCTCAATGGATTGACAGGAGGTAGCCTATGATGAAGAAAATCGTTCTCTTTTTCCTCTTGTTTTTTAGTGTCCTTGCCTTTCCACAAACCATATTTGCTGAAAATAGTGACCGCGTAGTGGATGAGGCGGATTTGCTGACTGACAGTGAGGAAGCAGCATTAGAGAGTTTGCTAGCCGGCATCAGCCAGAGACAGGAATTTGATGTGGTAGTGGTGACGGTGGATTCTACAGATGGGAAAACGACAGAAGCCTACGCCGATGACTACTTTGATGAGAACGGCTATGGCTACGGGACAAACTACGATGGTAGCTTACTCTTGATTGATATGGGCAGCCGTGCCTGGCATATTTCGACGACTGGATTCGGGATTACAGCGTTGACGGATGCTGGTTTGGATTTTATTGGGAATCAATTTAGCAATTATCTTTCTGCGGGCAAGTACGAAAAAGCGTTTGAGAGCTATGCCAATTGGGTGAATCGCTTTGTCAAGCAGGCCAAAAAAGGGGACCCGTATGATGTGGGTCACTTACCGAAAACTCCCGCATTTTGGCTTCTCTGTAGCATATTAGCTGTGGGGACAGGCTTGCTGATTGCTGCTGTATGGATTCGCACTCAAGCTAAGAAATTGCAGACTGTTCATCCCAAGCAGGATGCGGATGATTATCTGAAGCGGTCCTCCTTCCAATTGCTCAAAAATCAATCCATCTTCCTCTATCGAACGCTCCATCGAGTCCGTATCAATCGCAATAACGGCGGGTCTGGATCTAGTATTCGGGGTAGGGGAGGAGGTTCGTCTACTCATATAGGTTCCTCAGGTAGGAGTCACGGTGGGCGAGGCGGACGATTCTGATTTGGAAACGCTTCATTCCTTATTTACACTAGTCATTTTCTCTAAAATATGGTATGATAAAACATGTAAGCAGGTGGGAACACCTCAATAAAAATTAGGAGGCCTATACATATGGCAATCGTTTCAGCGGAAAAATTTGTCCAAGCAGCTCGTGACAACGGCTATGCTGTTGGTGGATTTAACACAAACAACCTTGAGTGGACTCAAGCTATCTTGCGTGCGGCAGAAGCTAAACAAGCTCCAGTATTGATCCAAACTTCTATGGGTGCTGCGAAATACATGGGTGGTTACAAATTGTGTAAAGAGTTGATTTCCAATCTTGTTGACTCAATGGGTATCACTGTACCAGTAGCAATCCACCTTGATCATGGTCATTACGAAGATGCTTTGGAATGTATCGAAGTTGGCTACACTTCTATCATGTTTGACGGTTCACACCTTCCAGTTGAAGAAAACCTTGCAAAAACTAAAGAAGTGGTTGAATTGGCACATGCTAAAGGTGTATCAGTTGAAGCTGAAGTTGGTACTATCGGTGGTGAAGAAGATGGTATCATCGGTAAAGGTGAATTGGCTCCAATCGAAGATGCTAAAGCAATGGTAGAAACTGGTATCGACTTCTTGGCAGCAGGTATCGGTAACATCCACGGTCCTTACCCAGCAAATTGGGAAGGTCTTGCACTTGACCACCTTGAAAAATTGGCAGCAGCTGTACCAGGCTTCCCAATCGTATTGCACGGTGGATCAGGTATCCCTGATGACCAAATCCAAGCAGCTATCAAACTTGGTGTGGCTAAAGTCAACGTGAACACTGAAAGCCAAATCGCATTCTCAAACGCAACTCGCGAATTTGCTCGTAACTACGATGCAAACGAAGCAGAATACGACAAGAAAAAACTCTTCGACCCACGTAAATTCTTGGCACCAGGTATCAAAGCTGTCCAAGCTGCAGTTGAAGAACGTATCGATGTATTCGGTAGCGCAAACAAAGCTTAATCTGCTTAGAAACGTTATAAATCAAGGTTTGTCCGATTGGGCAAGCCTTTTTTGATGGAATTCAAAAAATAATAGGATAAAAGCTCTGTTT
>CAUTON010000077.1:0-6914 GCA_963539895.1 uncultured Streptococcus sp.
CAGCGCAGAAAATAGTATTGCATTTAATTTGCCCAAAGTTGGAAAAATAAATGTTTACTTGAATAATCTACACTGATTATTACAACAAGTCTTGCAATGGACCAAAAACAATCTTTTCAATATCGGCAATGTAAACAGACAGTTTTTGTTGCAAACCAAAATAAGATGCCACTAACTGGTTTGATTGAATCTTTTGGTTGAAGGATGTTGCTTTATCTTGAAATGCTTGGTCAGGCAATTGGCCGCTTTGCATGAGAGCCTGTACTTCTTGTTGAAAAGCTAGATAATCATCAAAGATTGCCTTGGCTTCTGCATCTGCTTCAATAGCAGCTCGTACTTCTTCTACAGACTGGTATTCGGGCAGTTGGCGGATGCCACGCTCCAATTGATTGGCCAAATCATAGATATTTTCTGACATAGTTTTCTCCTTATTCAATGACGACAGTATAGATGCTGTTGGCTTCGATGACTTCTTTTGCCCGCAACTGATCTTCTTTTGTTTTAAAGGTGATTTGCAGAATCCCGTTGATATCTTCGCGGTTTTCTTCGTTAATCCGAATATTGACGACGGAGGTTCCTCGCAGAAGTTCCAAAATCATGAGAATGACATCTTCTTCATCGGGTACGTTGATAAAGATATCATAAAAGCTGTCAACCCCAGCCCGCTTATGGATTTCCATCTGCTGACGAGTCACACGCCCTTCTTCAAAAAAGTGCCAAATGGCTTCATCATCCTTTTCTTCAATCATCTGGGCAATTTGGGTCAGCCGATTCTGATATTCGCTAATTCGCTCCAGAATGGCCTCTCGATTGGTCATGATGATAGAGGCCCACATATCTGGTTCAGACTCCGCAATGCGGGTCATGTCCCTGAAACCACCCGCCGCAAAATTATTGGTAAAAGGGTGCTCCGTAGCATAGTGCCCAGCCTGGTTCATGAGCGAAGAGGCAAGGATATGAGGGAAATGCGATACCTGACTGGTGACGCGGTCGTGCTCATCAGGGGCAATTTCGATAAAGCGAGCATGCAAGCCCGACAACAAATCTGTCATCCGAGGAATAGCGTCCGCCTTGGTGACCGTAGAAGGGGTGAAAATATAGTAGGCATTTTCAAAAAGATTGACATCTGCTGCAATGGCGCCAGATTTATGGGAACCAGCCATGGGATGGCAACCCAAAAAGTTAATTTTCTTTTCAGAAAAATGCTTTTCCGCTGCTTTAACAATCTGAAGTTTGGTAGAGCCAGTATCTGTCACGAGGACATTTTCTTTCAAATTAAGCTGAGACAACTCCTTAATAAAGACGATAGTCTGCTTGATTGGCACCGCCAAAATAATAACATCCGCCTTGGCAGCCCACGAAGCAAAATTATCTGTCGCAGCATCCACAATCCCTTTTTCGAGGGCAATCCTACGGGACTGCTCCCCACGATTATAGCCCAAGATGGTGTAATCTGGATGATCTCGCTTAATTCCCAGAGCAATCGAGCTCCCAATCAGCCCCAGACCAGCGATATAAATGGTTTTTGTCATAGTTTTCTTTCTTGACAGTTCTTATTAACGATAATTTTTCGTCAAGATAAGAACTTAAAAATGCTTCACATACTCACGGTGCGCTGCGACTGCTGCCTTCAATTCTTCCAAGTTATCTGATGAAAACTTGTCTAGAATTTCTTGAGCGATAACGGTCGCGACGACAGATTCCATGACAACACCTGCTGCAGGCAGAGCTGTCGGGTCAGAACGTTCCACCGTTGCCTTGTAAGGCTCGTGAGTCTCAATATCGACGGACATGAGGGGCTTATAAAGAGTCGGAATAGGTTTCATGACACCTCGGATAACCAGAGGCTGTCCGTTGGTCATGCCTCCTTCAAAGCCACCAAGGTTGTTGGTGCGGCGGGTATAACCGTCCTCCTTATTCCAAAGAATTTCGTCCATGACTTCAGAACCTTTACGATAGCCTGCTTGGAAGCCAACGCCAAATTCCACACCCTTGAAAGCATTGATAGACACAACAGCTTGCGCCAGTTTGCCATCTAGTTTGGTATCCCATTGCACATAAGAGCCAAGTCCTACTGGAACGCCACCGACAACTGTTTCAACCACACCACCGATGGTATCGCCGTCTTTTTTGATTTGGTCGATATAGTCTTTGATTTCCTGCTCACGTGCTTGATTGACCACGGAAATCTCAGATTGTTGCGCCAGCTTTTTAATCTCCGCAACCGTCAAATCTGCAGGGACATCAATCTCCTTGCCCCCAAAGACAACCACATGATTGGCAATCTCAATGTCAAGCTCCGCCAAAATCCGCTTAGCAACCGCTCCAATCGCCACGCGCATGGTGGTTTCACGGGCAGACGAACGCTCCAAAGAATTGCGCAAGTCGTCAAATCGGTATTTCATACCACCGACAAGATCCGCATGCCCTGGACGAGGGTGCGTGATTTTACGCTTGGTTTTGAGACGGTCTTCAATGTCCTCAACTGCCATGATGTCTAGCCACTTTTGATGGTCTTTGTTGGTCACGTTAAGGGTAATGGGTGCTCCTGTCGTCTTACCATGACGGACGCCAGAGGTGATTTCTACCACATCGCTTTCAATTTTCATACGACCGCCACGTCCGTAACCGCCCTGACGGCGCTTGAGATCAACGTTGATGTCTTCTGCTGTCAAAGGAAGTCCCGCTGGCACACCCTCAATGATAGCTGTTAAGCGCGGTCCGTGCGACTCGCCTGCTGTTAAATATCTCATTTATTTCTCCAAAATATCCAAGAATTCTTTCATACTTGTCAAAGAAATCTGCCCTGGTGCACTGGCCTCATCTAGGCTAGCAAAGGTCCAACAAGAACCTGTCAGTCGACCTGCTAGGCGGGACAAGATTCCCAGTTCTCCCATAGACATAGTTGCGTATTTTTGATCCGCATTCAAGGTTTTAAAGCCCCGAGTGTAGTTCATGACGTCCAGCACATCCTGCTCGCTATTTGGCATCACGGACATTTTCACCACTGCGGGTGATAAACTGGTCAGCTCCGACATGATTTCCATGAAATTTTCAGGTGTTTCTTGGAAATTATGATAACTCAGCACTAAATTTGGAAATTCCAACATTTGCTCAAAAACAGCAGTATGCGAAAAATACTCAAAGTCAATATAATCAGGCTGGTAAAGTGCTGCAACTTCCTTGATGATACGAACATAATCCTCATCCGAAATCGAAAGCTTTCCGCCCTCTTTATCTGTGCGAAGGGTGAAAATCACTTCTCGACCAGCACATTTCTCAAAAACAGCTGGCGCGATTTTTAAAATTTGATCCTGAGGAAGATAGTCAGCTCGCCACTCAATCAAGTCAGCGGCTGCTAAACGCTCCGAATCAATGGCTTCGACTTCCTCCATGCTGCGAGGCATGATGGGAACTACTACTTGCATTACTTCACCTGTATAACAAAAACCTTCAGGTAATTGCTACTTTCATCATTTTTATTATATTCAAAATCACTAGGGAGGCGATACGTCATTTGAAAATCATGCTTACGACCAGCGAATCCCTTCTTGATTTCTGATTTAAATTTATCAATCGAAACATTCGCCGCATTAGTAGAGGCGATGATTGTTCCATTTGGCGATAAGATATCCAGCGACTGGGAAATCAACTTGTGATAATCCTTGGCGACCGAAAAGGTCTGTTTTTTATTGCGCGCAAAGCTGGGCGGATCTAGGATGATCGTATCAAACTGCAGACCATGCCGCTTGGCATAACGGAAATAGTCAAATGTATCCATGACGAGAAATTTGTGATCGGCTAAATCAATGCCATTTGCCACAAAATGAGCCTCAGATAATTCCCTAGAACGCTTGGCCAAATCCACAGAGGTCGTTGTCAGAGCTCCACCCATGGCAGCTGCTATGGAGAACGCTGCTGTGTAGGAGAACATATTGAGCACAGACTGACCCGCTGCCAGCCCATCTACTAGACTTCCTCTAACTTCATGCTGATCCAAAAAAATCCCCGTCATTAGGCCATCATTTAAGAAAACTTGGTAGCGAACACCATTTTCCAAGACTGTAAAAACGGAAGGTGCTTCCTGGCCATAGAGATGGGCGGACTCGAAATTTGGCCCCCGAAATCGAATCTTTTCATAAGCGCCGATAATGTCAGGAAAGACTAACTGAAAAGCTGAAACAATTTGCTCTTTAATTGAATAAATATAGTCATTATACCAAGAAAAAACGGCATAATCATTATATAAATCAATTGTCAAGCCACCAAATCCATCTCCATCTTGGTTAAAGACACGATAGGCCGTTGTGACAGTAGAATGTGCAAATTGCTGCCGTTTTACCTTAGCTTTTTCAAATAAAGTTTGAAAAAAGTCTCGGTTCAGCTCCGTTTTTTCATAGCTGTAAAACCAGCCACAGCCTTTATTTTGTTTGGAAAAATATGCCTGACCGATAAAGTCGCCCTTTTGGTTCAGAAGAATGGCTTCCTGATTGGTAAAATCAACTGTTTCGAAGTCATTTTGTTCCAACAGAAAAATCCCTTGATGAATTTTTTTCTCCGCAAGACGACTGATTCTCACAATATTCATACCTCCCATTATAGCAAAAATCATCTATCAATACAAAAAAACTTTCAAAGTGAGAGACAATTTCCAAAATATGATATAATGGTGAGACTTGTAAGAATTTATCATGCGAGGAATGTACTGTGAAAAAATTGAAAAACTTTTTCCTTCAAATTGGAAAAACGCGTCTGGGATTTGTACTTGGACTTGTGCTCATCTACTGGTTAAAGACGCTCTTAGCCTACACGATAGACTTTAACTTGGACACTCAAGGCTGGTTCCAGCCACTGATTGCCTTTATCAATCCCCTTCCAATTGCTCTTTTGCTCATTGGTCTGGGACTGTACCTCAAAAACACCAAGGCGTTCTATATCGTTAGTTACGCCCTATATCTGCTCCTCTTTGCCTGGCTCTATACCAATGTCGTCTACTATCGGGAATTTTCCGATTATATGACCGTCTCCATGATGCTGGCTGGTTCGAGCGCTTCTCAAGGACTCCTTTCGACCATTGTCGACATGCTACGGATTCAGGACATTCTCTATTTCCTTGATTTCATCATCTTTGGTGTACTCCTTTTTAGAAAAAAATTCACTATGGACACACGACCATTCAGTAAAAGGGCGAGCTTTGCGGTGACAGCCTTATCCGTTATGCTCTTTTCCATCAATCTTTTCATCGCTGAAATCGACCGACCACAACTCTTGACCCGTGGCTTTTCCAACAACTATGTCGTTAGAGGCCTTGGTCTGCCAGCCTTTCTTGTCTACAGTGCCCATCAGACCTACTCATCCTATGTCAATCGTTCCGAGTCCACTGCTGAAGACTTGGTGTCGGTTCAAGAATATGTCACCGAGCATTATGCCGAACCAAACGATGAGTATTATGGTATCGCAGAAGGACGCAATGTCATCTACATTCATCTAGAAAGTCTGCAACAATTCATCATCGATTATGAGCTTGAAATAGATGGCACATCCTATGAAGTCACTCCCTTCCTCAATTCTCTCTATCATTCTGACTCTACACTTGCCTTCTCAAACTTCTTTCACCAAGTAAAAGCGGGTAAGACTTCCGATGCAGAAACCATGATTGAAACGTCTCTATTTGGGCTCTCGCAAGGTTCCTTCATGGTCCAATACGGCGGTAGCAACACCCAGCAAGCAGCACCTCATATCCTATCACAGCTGGGCTACACCTCTGCTGTCTTCCACGGAAATACAGCTAGCTTCTGGAATCGAAACAACACCTACAAACAATGGGGTTACAATTACTTCTTTGACAAATCCTATTTTTCAGAAGCAACGGATGAAAATTCCTTCCAATACGGCTTAAATGATAAGGTGATGTTTGCCGATTCCATCCAATATTTAGAACATCTGCAACAACCCTTCTATGCCAAATTTATTACCGTCTCAAACCATTACCCCTATTCCACCAACTTGACCGGTGATGAGCTTGGCTTCCCCCTAGCAGAAACGGAAGACGAAACCATTAACGGCTACTTCGCTACCGCAAACTACCTAGACAGTGCTGTTGAGGCCTTCTTTGATTATTTGAAGGAAACTGGTCTCTATGAAAATTCGATTATCATACTCTACGGTGACCACTATGGCATTTCCGATTCTCGAAACCCTGATTTGGCGCCCTTACTTGGAAAAGATTCCGAAACTTGGTCAGATTATGATAATATCATGCTCCAACGTGTGCCGTACATGATTGTCATTCCAGGTATGACAAATGGTGGCATCATTGATACGTATGGCGGAGAAATTGATGCTCTTCCTACCTTAGAGCACTTATTAGGTATCGATGCAAGCCAATACATTCAAGTGGGGCAAGATTTGCTGTCAGATGAACACAGTGAAATTGTAGCCATGAGAACGGCAGGCACCTGGGTCACACCGACCTATACCAGCAAAGGCGGGAAAATTTACTACACCCAAACAGGCGAAGAAATCACAAATCCCGACGAAGAAACTCAAGCACAACTGGATGCCATTTCTGAAGCAGCAGCTGCCCAGCTTGCAGCCAGCGATGCCGTACAGACTGGTGACTTGCTTCGTTTCCTAGACAATGGACTTGAGCCAGTTGATACCAGTCAAATTTCTTACATTGACTCACTTACGACAATGTTAGCTATTGAAGAAGAACTGGGCGATGCATCAACAAGCCTCTTCAGCAAAAATGGAAATACTTCTACTGTTGACCTGTTCCAAGCTCCGAGCTATCAGGACCTGATTACAGATACCAGCTCTAGTAGCAGTTCAACCTCATCTAGCAGCTCTACATCAACTAGTTCTACACAGAAATGACAGCCAATAGGTTGTCATTTTTCTTAGACTGCATT
>CAUTON010000078.1:0-6873 GCA_963539895.1 uncultured Streptococcus sp.
AATAAAGAGGTTAGATTCCTCCAACCTCTTTATTATCTATAAACAAGTATGTTCGCAGTGGTTGACTGAATTTTCAAAAACGGAAATCATTTTTGAAAACTCTAGTCAACTGTGCGGGGGTGAAACGACGAAATTGCATTCTTCGAATGACCAATTTCTGTTTCACTCCCTTATTTAGCGATTGGATAAACAGAAACTTGTTTTTTATCGCGACCTTTGCGTTCAAAGCGAACAACGCCTTCAACTTTAGCAAAGAGTGTATCATCTCCACCACGACCTACGTTGGCACCTGGATAGATTTTAGTACCACGTTGCCGGTAAAGGATAGAGCCACCTGATACAGTTTGGCCGTCAGCAGCTTTGGCACCAAGGCGTTTTGCTTGTGAATCACGACCGTTTGACGTTGAACCTCCACCTTTTTTGTGGGCGAAGAGGTTTAATTGAGTAAGATTCAAGTTTAACATAACTTTTATTCCTCCGAAAATTCTGTGATGACAGTTGTCTAGCAGACGCGATTAAGCGTTGATAGCTGAGATGACAACTTTTGTATAAGGTTGACGGTGACCTTGTTTGCGGTGGCTACCTTTTTTAGGTTTGTATTTATATGATACAACTTTCTTTTGTTTGCCTTGTTTTTCAACAGTACCAACAACAGTAGCTCCTTCGACAAGTGGCGTTCCGACAACAGTTTTGTCGCCACCAACAAGAACAACTTCGTTAAAAGTCACTTCTTGACCTGCTTCTGCGTTCAATTTTTCAACGTAGATAGCTTGACCAGCTTCAACTTTAACTTGTTTTCCGCCAGTTTTAATGATTGCGTATGTGCTCATTATGCACCTCCTATAATTTTGCGGGTTTCCCCAATGTGTGAAGACTCGCCTTGCACCGTGAGTCCTAAACTGCTTAAGACGGTGGTCGTGCGGTTGCACAGGTGTGCATAGTCAACTCTTTAAGTATAGCATTCTTCCCCTTATTTGACAAGGATTTAGACGCAATTTTTGAAGATTTTTCAAGATTTTTCAAGGCCGATTTTTCAAGGCCCGATTTTTTTAAGAGATAAGCCTATTTATTTGGCATTCTCTACAGCTGCTGTGACAAAGGCGGCATAGAGTTCCTCCGCATGGTTAGGGCGGCTATGATATTCTGGATGGTATTGAGCTGCCACGAAGAATTTCTTATCTGGGAGTTCCACGATTTCCATGAGACGGTTGTCTGGTGACACGCCTGAGAAGACAAATCCTGCTTGTTCAAATTGGTCACGAAAGGCTGTGTTAAACTCGTAACGATGACGATGACGACGTTGCACGACTTCTTGATTGTTGTAAGCAGCGGCAGCTTTTGAGCCTGGTTTTAATTTACATGGGTAAAGGCCTAGACGAAGCGTGCCACCCATATCTTCGATGTCAATCTGATCCCGCATGATATCAATGACAGGAAATCTTGTGTCAGGGACAAATTCGGTAGAGTTGGCAGCTTCTAAATTTAAGACATTTCGAGCAAATTCGATACAGGTCAGCTGCATGCCCAGACAGATACCGAGCATTGGCACATCATTTTCACGCGCATAACGGATGGCTTGGATTTTCCCTTCGGTCCCACGCTGTCCAAAACCGCCAGGCACGATAATGCCATCCGCGTCAGCCAGGCGGCCAGCGACATTTTCTGCGGTCACATCGTTGGAATTGACCCAGTCAATCTCGATGGCAGAATCATTGGCAAGTCCTGAGTGTTTAAGCGCTTCGACTACTGATAGATAGGCATCGTGCAGCTCAACGTACTTGCCGACCAGGGCAATCTTGGTGGTCTTCTTGAGGTTGAGGACCTTGTCGACCATGGCAGACCAGTCAGTCATGTCGGCTGCTGGTGCATCCAATTTCAAGTGATCGCAGACGATTTGGTCCATCCCTTGCGCCTGCATATTGAGCGGTACTTGGTAGATATGTTCCACATCCAATGATTCAATGACCGCTTCTGGTGCTACATCACAAAATTGAGCTAGCTTATTTTTGATATTTTGCGTAACTGGCTGTTCTGTGCGGACGACCAACATATTGGGCTGAATCCCTAGCCCACGTAACTCTTTTACCGAATGTTGCGTCGGTTTGGTCTTCATCTCACCAGCCGCTTTCAAATAAGGCAGCAAAGTCGTATGAATATACATGACATTTTCACTTCCGACATCAGCTTTCATCTGGCGTAGCGCTTCAAGGAAAGGCAAGCTTTCAATATCACCGACGGTTCCACCAACTTCGGTAATGATGACGTCGGAATCTGTCGTCGTTGCTGCACGCTTAATTTTGTCCTTGAGAGCATCCGTGATATGAGGGATGACCTGAACCGTTGCTCCCAAATACTCACCTTTACGCTCCTTGCGAAGAACTTCGCTATAGATTTTTCCCGTCGTTACGTTGGAATATTGGTTGAGATTGATGTCAATAAATCGCTCGTAATGCCCCAAATCCAAATCGGTCTCAGCACCGTCATCTGTCACATAGACTTCACCGTGCTGGTAAGGGCTCATGGTCCCTGGGTCAATATTGATATAGGGGTCAAATTTTTGAATGGTCACTTTGAGACCACGATTTTTGAGCAAACGTCCAAGACTGGCTGCCACGATTCCTTTACCGATAGAGGATACGACACCACCGGTTACAAAAATATATTTTGTCATACTACACTCCTTTAGTTTTCTCTGGGAAAAACAAAATAGCCCCCTCGAACGAGGGAGCTTTCATCCGACCTCACAAAAGAGGTGCCCGAACAATATATTAAACCTTTTCACACTTTCTGTCAACAGAAAACATTAAATTGTCAGAATTTCTAATTTTTATTTTACAACAAATCCTCAATCAGACTGCTCACTTCATCCTGTACTTCTTCGACTGGTGTAATTTCGGTTATCATGATACCTGCTACAGCTCGTTCAACCAATGCATCCACGTCGAGACGCGCCTCGTATTGCAGGACATTTTTGATTTTGGGATTGGTCTTTGGCCGGTCGGGCGCAAAGATGGTACAGCAATCTTCAAAGGGTTGGATAGAGACGTTAAAGGTATCGATTTTCTCCGCAATCTCAATGATTTCTAGCTTGTCCATAGTGACAACAGGGCGGATGACCGGTGTCGTGGTCACGGCATTGATGGCCTGCATGGACTCCAGCGTCTGACTAGCCACCTGGCCTAGACTTTCACCGTTGATGATGACTAGACCGTTTCGCTCCTCACGGATGCGGTCGGTGATGCGCATCATAAAGCGACGGGTCAATGTCATTAGGTAGGCTTCGGGAGCCTTCGCCTTGATTTCTTCTTGAATTTCGGTGAATGGAACTTCGATGAACTGGATATTTCCACCAAATGCAGTCAATTTCCGTGTTAAATCTTGTGCTTTTTTCAGCGCACCAGGACTAGTGTAAGGGGGACTGGCAAAATGGACTGCTTCAATATCGACACCGCGTTTCAGCGCCAGATAGCCCGCCACTGGCGAATCAATCCCGCCAGACAGCATGAGCATGCCTTTTCCAGCAGTACCGACAGGAAGTCCACCTGCCCCATTGATTTCCTCGTGGGAAATATAAGCTGCATCCTCACGGATTTCCACGCGCAACGTTACATCAGGCTTTTTCATCTGGGCCTTGATAGTTGGCAGGACATCAAAGACCGCCCCACCTAGCTCTTGATTGAGGTCGCGACTGTCTAGCTCAAAGCTGTGGTCACTCCGACGAGCTGACACCTTGAAGGTCAGTCCATCTGTGTAGAGCTCCGTCATGATTTCCTGCACTGCTTTTTTAAGGGCAGGGACAGACTTTTCGACCTTGTAAGACGGGGCAAAATTTTGAATCCCGAAAATCTTCTTGAGGGACTCGGCAACTGGTGCGTAATCCTGACCATTTAGATAGACGTGACCGCGATCCCGGTCCACCGCTACTGTCACATCTGGATAGATAGCCAGCGCTTCCTTAATGTTGTTCTTTAATTTATTGATAAAGCGCATGCGGTTCTTGCCCTTGGTGGACAATTCCCCGTAGCGAATCATGATTTCTGAGTATTGCATCTATCTCACTTTCTGGGTTTGGTTGTAAATTTGTTTAAAAATAGTTAAAAATTGTTCGACTTGGCTCATATCATTCTCATCATCTAGGCTGACGCGGACTGCTGTCTGGGCAATCTTTTGGGGCACTCCCATAGCAATGAGGGTCCCAGCGGGTTTACCAGCCTTAGACGAACAAGCCGAAGTCGTTGAAATATAGATTTGGTGTTCCTCGAAGGCATGGACGATAACCTCGCCACGGACATTTTTGATGCCAAATGTAATGATGTTGGGCACAAAGTTTTCCTTTTGCGAAAAGATAGTCACGTCAGGGTAACTAGCCAGTTCTTCCAGAATCACTTCTTTCATGGCTGCCAGTCGTGTCTGCCCTTGCTCAAATTTTTCCATGGTCAAGCGAAGCGCTTTTGCTGTCGCGGCAATTCCTGCCACATTTTCTGTCGTCGAGCGCTTGTCAGACTCCTGCCCACCACCGTGTAAAAGCGGAGTGATTTTTTTACCTTCCTTGATATAGGCTATGCCGACACCACGGACAGAATGGAATTTATGTCCAGAAAAGGTCGCAAAGTCGACGCGTTCCGTTAGAAAATCTTCAAGAGCAACCTTGCCAATAGCCTGAACGGCATCCACGTGGAAGGAAATAGTTGGCTTATCAGCCAGCAGGTCAGAAATCTCTTTGATCGGCTGAATCGAACCAATCTCATTATTTGCCGCCATGATGGAAATCAGAGTCGTCTCAGGACGAATCAGTCCAGCCAAGGCATCCACATCCACAAAACCAGATTCATCAACGGGAGCAAAATCCACTTCAAAGCCCTGCGTAGCAAGCCATAAGGCTGACTCCTTGACCGCTGGGTGCTCGATGTTGGAGACGATGATGTGCTTGCCTAGATAGGCTTTTTCGAGCGCCACACCCTTGATAACCCAGTTGTCTCCTTCTGTCCCACCAGAGGTGAAAAAGATTTCCGTCGACTTCTTTCCCAGTAAATCCGCAATTTGTTTACGCGAAGCATCCAAAATCCTTGTGGATTGGCTGCCCAGATTGTGAAGACTGGATGGATTTCCCCAGATTTTTTCGGCTACTTCTTTATAGGTCGCAAGGACTTGCAGATCAGCCTTGGTCGTTGCTGCATTGTCAAAATAAATCATACTATCCCTTTCTTACAATAGCCTATTTTACCATTTTTAGTCTACACTTGCCATTCTTTAAACAGGCCGATTTAAGATTTCTTTAAGGATTTTGCGTGAAAATAGAATCTAGCAGAAGGAGAAATAATGACTCAAAATTATTCACGTAAAGAAGGAAAGCAAACTACTCAAAAGCCAAAAAGAAAAAGACATTGGACCCGACTGCAAAAAATCATCACAACACTCGGTTCACTACTTGGGATTATCACAGCTAGTATCACCATCTATACCTTCACGACTCAACCCAAGTCAGATGACAGCGATGAAACGACTTCGACCACTGTCATTATCTACTCTGATAGCGATGAAGATGGCAAAACAAGCGAATCATCTAGCTCTGATACCCAGACCCAGGCCAGTCAGTATCAAGGACAACCAACTACCTCATCTTCATCAGAGCAGTCAGACACCACTGATAGTTCCTCTACTCAAGCTACAAGCAGTTCGACAACAAGCTCAAGTTCTTCCACTGATACTTCCACCACCACTAGCAGCGAAACCAATCAAACAGAGTAAAAGTCAAGTGACATTGCATCACTTGACTTTTCGTTTATAGTCGTTCTTTCAAGGTATTGATATCCGCCTGACTGGTTGACCAGCTGGTCGCAAAGAGGATGACAGTATGGTCTTCGTCATATTTTTCCCAGAATCCATAGACGATGCCAGCCGCAGTCAATTTTTCCAATTCTTCATTTTTGACGATGACAAATTGCTGATTCGTCGGAGACTTGAGGTAGAAAGGATAGCCTTTTTCTTCCAAAATTGTTTTCAGCTGCTCTGCCAAATCGATGGCATGCTGACCGATTTCTTGGTAGAGATTATCCGTAAATAATCTGTCAAATTGAACACCATTGAGCCGCCCCTTGGCTAAGAGAGCTCCGTGCTGCTAGACAATGGTATTAAAGTGCTTGGGTTCATTGTTTTTCGTGAAGACGACCGCTTCCCCCATCAGGGCACCGAGCCTAGTCCCACCGATGTAGAATACATCGGTCAGTTCAGCAATGGTCGGTAAGTCTACATCCGTCCCTGCTGCTGCCAATCCATAGCCTAGGCGAGCACCATCCAAAAAGAGTGGAATGTCATACTCTCGGCAGACTTGCGAGATAGCCGCCAGCTCCACCTTGGTGTAGAGTGTCCCATACTCCGTCGGATGAGAAACGTAAACCATCCCAGGAAAGACCATGTGCTCATGATTGCCATCAGCATAAAAATCAACTAGAACCTGCTTCACCTGCTCAACGGATATTTTCCCCATATCATGTGGCAACTCAATCACTTTATGCCCTGAAAACTCAATCGCTCCCGCTTCATGGAGGGAAATATGCCCCGTATCAGCTGCAATAACGCCTTCGTAAGAAGCCAACATAGAATTGATAACGACCTGATTGGTCTGGGTCCCGCCCGTTAAAAAGGTAACTTGTGCTTGTGGGCAATTGGTTGCCTAACGGATTTTTTCAGTCGCTGACAGAGTATAGGTATCTGTCCCATAGCCTGACAAGCCCTCTTCATTGGTTTCTATCAGGGCTTTTAAAAGCTCTGGGTGGGCTCCCTTGTTATAATCATTTTCAAAGTGAATCATCGTTTCTTCCTTTCAAGACACTATTTTACCAAATTTTCAGAAAATTTCCAAACCAAAGCAAA
>CAUTON010000079.1:0-6856 GCA_963539895.1 uncultured Streptococcus sp.
CAGAACCTCCGTATCTTTCAACATAATGATTTTTTATGCTTTCAGTATATAAAATATTTTTAAATTGCGCAAGCGTTTTCATAAATATTTTTTAAGTTTATTCAGAATTTCAAAAATAAATATTATATAAGTCACCTTATTTTAAGCGCAAGCGATTGCTTTGAAAGAGACAAAAAACTCTAAGCAGGTTTCACCTGCTAACTCATGACAGAAAAAGAATCACCGACTATAATTAAGGTGAACAATACAAATCCGTGGTGTTTAATAGGGCTTTGCCTAGCCTGTACAAAAAACTGGATGAACAAGGGTCGTGAGATAACTCGAATACGTCTTGAACGTGAAAATAAAATTACTAACAACCTCTTGTTCTATTGTTCAATGATAGAATCGGAGGTTTTTATTATGGAAGTTATGATTGAAACATGCTGTGGTATTGATGTTCATCAAAAGTCTATTGTCTGCTGTATCTTAGATGGTCCACTAGACACTAACAAGCCTAAGAAGATTCAAAAGAAATTCGGAACAACAACTGTGGCACTTCAAAATGCTTTAGCTTGGTTAAAAGAAAATCATGTAACTCACGTCTTCTTTGAAAGTACCGGTCAATATTGGTTGCCACTTTTCAATATTTTTTCAGATTCAGATTTAGTACTTGTACTCGCCAATCCTCAACACATCAAAAATGTTCCTGGACGTAAAACTGATATGAAAGACGCGGAATGGATTGCACAACTTGGAAGATGTGGACTTATCGAACCTTCTTACATACCAAGTCCTGAAGTAATGCAATTACGTTTATTAACTCGTCGACTACGGTCTTACAAACAACGCCAAACCCAAGTTAAAAACGAAATTCATAATCTTTTACAACGTGCTAATATTAAATTAACGAGCTATCTTTCAGATGTTTTCTCTAAAACAGGACAAGCTCTTTTAACTCTTTTCATCAATGGAGAAGCTATTGATTCTGAAAGTGTAGCTTCTTGTATTCATAGACGTATAAAAGCTAGTCCAGAAGAGTTAGTGGAAGCTATGAATGGAAAGTTATCACTAGAAGACCGTTTTCTTATTAGCCAAAGTTTAGAAGAATATCAAATGTATCAAAATCTAATTGAAACATTAGAGAGTGAAATCAAGGATTATATTAAAAAGGAGTTTCCCTGAAGAATACAGAATACTTCAGACTATTCCAGGGATTAATGAAAACTGTGCAGCTACTGTTTTAGCAGAAATTGGACCTAATGTTCAAGCATTTAAATCAGATGGACATTTAGCATCTTGGGCTGGATTATGTCCGGGTTCGTATGAAAGCGCAGGAATTAAAAAATCATCTCATATTACTCAAGGAAATCGCTATCTCAAACATGCTCTAACAATGTCGGGATTGATTGCGGCACACTCTAAAGATACGACTTTTTCATCACTTTACTATAGAATTTCCCAAAGAGGAAGTAAGATGAAAGCGGTAATTGCATGTGCGCATAAGATTCTCAGGATTACTTATAAACTACTCGCTACTCACCAATCTTACCAAAATGAAAAAGTGTTAGAACCCAGGCAACAGTTCTAACACCTAAAAAACAAAAAATTTCTTAAAGTATAACACAGGTAACGATTTTTTGCGCTTTTTAAGTCGTTTTTTTAGGGGTCTAAAAAGAAATGAATAAAATGAAATTAATTTTAACGGAAGAACACTTCATGTCCAAGACTGTCAATGAACACTATAAAAAACTCCACACTCATAGCACTGGATCTGAGGCAGCTCGTGATGCTTTCGTCGAGCAATTTGTCCAAAAAAGTCTCATCACTGACCTGGGTAACAAGCGGATTACCCAGATAGACCAACAAGGTGATGCAGCACAAATTATCGGCTATGGGAACAACTCCCCCATGCACTTTACCGTCAAGGAAGGTGCCGTCGAGTATTGCAAAATCGCTAATGACGAGCTCTACGCAGCGACACAGAAATACCCAGGCTGGCTCTATGGTTATGCGACCTTGCCAGTTGCGGATGTTGTAGCAAGTGTAGCTGAGCTGGAGCGCTGTGTGACAGAGCTGGGCTTCAAGGGCGCCATATTTAACGGCGGTTACCAGCACACATTTTTGGACGCTAAAGAATATTTCTCGATTTTTGAAAAAGCGACTGAGCTAAATGTCCCAATCTACCTTCACCCACATGTCGTTTCTGACCAATTAACACAGTCTTACTACACTGGTGACTGGCCTCAAGCACGACATCTGGTACTATTTTGACCACCATATCTACACCAATCCGAGTGGTATGTTTGATCAAAATGATTTTGACTTCTGTCTCAAGGTGCTCAATCCTGACCACATCATGTGGGCGCAAGACTTTCCTTACCGTAATCAAGACAATCCTCTATCTGTCCAAACCTTCCTTGAAGAATTTGACATCAGCCTAGACTTGAAAGAAAAAATTGCCTACAAAACTGCGCAGACATTATTTAAATCAGAAGACTAGAAAGAAACTATGACCGAAATAAGTATTGCCATCCTTATCAAGCGAGCCAGTCTAGCCTTTGACAAGGCGGCCAATAATTACTTGACCCCTTACGGACTGACTAATACGCAATTCAAAATCCTCAAGTACCTCTACCGCCAGCCTGATTTATCGGTAACGCAACGGCAGTTGGAGGCCTTCTTAGATATGACCAATCTGACGGTGACGGGGATTTTACAAAATCTGGAAAAGAACGAGTTCATCAGCCGCCAGCAAAATCCCCAGGACGCACGCAGTAAGGTCCTGGGGTTGACTGAGAAGAGCCTCGCCATCCAGTCTGAGCTCATCGACCTCGGCACCCAGATGGATAAGGACTTTACCCACCATCTCAGCGAAAGTGAAAAAAATGCGCTCGCTCTGCTATTGACCAAACTCATGAAAGGAAACCACCATGCTGACACCAACTGAAACTGCAAACACCGCCCGCGAGCTACAGGAAAACTACCGCCATCTGGGCTACGACAAAGAGCGAGTCCTGGCTGATACCCAACTGACCGAGCAAGCACTCGAGGCCGCCCTTCATGTAAACAAGGCCAATCCGGGCGATGTCTGGATGTTGCGCGATTATCTGGAAGACATGCTACTAAAGGAAGGCAAGGCAGTCTATCCATGGAGCCGCCTAGCCGACCACTCCGCCAACCGCTGGTTTTCCTACAAGACACCCTGGCGCACATAAAAAGTTCCCTAATTTGAATAAAGTGGGGAACTTTTCTGTATTCACTCGTGCAAATAAATATCAATATAGATTTTGACCCAGCGACCGTGAATTTCCTTGTCTTTGATTAATCCGTAGAGTAGCTTTCCTGCATCCATTAGGCGTGAGAAAATAATGTTATCTTTTTTTGGAACAAAGCCGATTTTGGTGCCGTTCTCGGTTTGGATTTCGATAGCATGTTGGTCATAGGCGTTTTGTGGGTCACGGAAAAATTCCAAGCGGTCACCGACATGTAAGAAAGGTTCCAAGTCTTCAATACCTTCGACGTGCGTCGTCCCAGCCACATAGGTGTCAAAAAGGAAAATGTCCCTGGCAAAAGGCTTCAGCTCTGCCAACTCCTTGATTTGTTGCTGACTGAGGTTGGTCTGGGCAAATCCTGAAAATTTTTCGAGTTCGTTCATCATTTCTCCTAAAGTAGCAATATATTCAATTTGTCTAAAGACTGTCCAGCTGTTGAGGCGTTTATCGGCAGCCAAGCCAAGTGAAACCAAAGTCGTTTTTTCTGAGCGTCATTGTTGCGAAAGGCAAATCCTAATCCATCAGGCAAAAAATCAACTTCCCAGCTAAAACTGTCTGATGTCGGTGTCGACAGGCCTACTAGCCAGTCAGCATTTTCAAGATAGCTGAGCAGATGCCCATCTTCCTCAGCTTCATAGTCGTAATCTAAAAATTCCAGCTCGTCATTGCCAAATTGCAGACTGTACCATTCTCCAATCTCTAAATCATCCGCTTCAACAGCAATTTCACAGAGAACGGCTTCACAGATGCTTTCATCGTTGAAAACATGATAAGGAAGTGAAATTCTTTCTCCCATCAACTTCAGATGGAGACTTTCTAGTGGCGTCGCTAAATGAAATTGTCTTTCCTCACAGGCAAAGTAAGGCAGGAGAAACCATTTTGGCGAAGCAAATTCCTGCGCGATAAAGGCCATTATCTCCGCAACAGGTGTTTCAATCGGAAAATCCTTGTATGCGATAGCCTCTTCATCAAACAATTCCGCATAAAAGGAAATTCTAGCCCATTCTGTCTGGTCTTGGGCAATGACTCCAGACACGCCTAGGACGGGACGCAATCGCTCTGGATGCGTGTACCGCCAAGTGGTACAGTCTCCCATATCCCAGGCCAGGTAAGTTTGGTGCAAGACTTTCTCCAGTTGATGAAGATAGAGACTTTTAGACATAGTGGGCGATTTCCTCTTCATATTGGGCAATGAGTTGGTCATAAGCAGCAATCAAGTCCTGCAACTCTTGCAAGCGGTCAGCTAATTTTTGAGCATCATCCAAAATCTCCCTTAAACGATAAGGATAGGTCTTCTTAATCTCCTCAATCACCGCATTCACTTCGCGCAATAAGGTCAGAAAATGCTCTTTAACTTTCAGAGAAATCTCAGGGTCGGACTGACCACTATCGACTTGTGCCAAATCATAAATAAAGCGCAAGGTATCCAGATTTCCATCTTCATAGGCCGTCACCGCCTGATAAAAAAGGTCCTGCTGTGCTGCTGTCAAATCAGGATGCAAGTCAGGATGAAGCAACTTGACAATCTTGCGGTAAAGCGACTTCAACTCCTTGCTTTGATCATCGGACAAGACTCCCCGCTGGCTCCGCTTGACTGCACCCGCGATTTTTTCGTAATGTTGGTTAATCTTCTCCTGAAATTCACGCAGTTCGATTTCTAAGACAATTTCAATCTCATCTAAATCAATCGGTTCTTTACGATTACGATGGGTAATAATCAACTCCAGCTTCCGTTTCAAGCGCCGATAGGTCAAATCTTTTTGGTAGGCCTCGTGCTCCAATGCCCCAAACCGAAGGTGATAAGCCATCTCAATATTGGGACACTCATGATAAAGGAGCTCATCTCGCTCCAAATACTTCATGGACAGTTCGACCCGCAGTCGCTCGATTTCTTCAGATAAGTCATCCCGATTTTCTAGTGGCATTAAGTGATTGTTCATATCCTTCTCTCATTCTGTAAACGCTATCTCTATTATAGCAAAAAAACTGCGCTCTGAACTGGATAAGGTTATTTTTAGATGCTACTTGATGATTTCCAATTTTCAATCACAAAACAACCCCACCACTATCAAAATGGCGAGGCTCTTTATAATTATAACCGTTTTTTCTTAGGAATCTTGTGGTTGATGACCAAGTCAATTGGCTGTGCAGCCAAGACGCCATCTGTCAAGTCCTTGTCTGACAGGCCTTTGCTGAGATCCAGCTGAAATTCCAGGACCAATTGTTCCTTCTTCTGCTTGTAGTGGATCGAGAGCAGTTCTGCACGACGACAGGCCTTGCCGAAGGTCTCTTCAAAAAAGTTGGTATAGTCAAAAGACTTGTCTACTGTCAGGATGATGTGACGGATGTTCTCATTTTCCTGGGCAAATTTGCTGTATTCAAAGACCAGGAGAATGATAGAAATCACCACGGTAAAGGCAATGGCTAAGTAAAGATAGCCCATGCCTGTCGCAAGCCCGATAGCGGTAGCAAGGAAAACTGCCAGGATCTCCTTAGATGACCCCGTCGCAGAGCGAAAGCGAATGAGGCTAAAGGCTCCCGCCACCGCCACACTGGTGCCCAGATTCCCATTAACCAAGAAAATAATAATGGCAATCAAAGTCGGAAGCAAGGCCAGGGTAATGACGAACTCCTTGGTGTACTGGGTGCGGTGCTTGTAGTCCGCAGCTAGCAGGACTCCAAGACCCAAGCTGGTCGCAAAAGTCATCAAAATCTGCGTCAGCGTAATACTTGTATTGGTTGTTGTAAAAATTGAGCTAAATAGCTGCATGCGTCACCTTTGGTCCTTCCACGATTTCTTGCGATAGCTTGTAGGCATTCCCATATTTGGAGAATGACTGTTTCTCGATTTGGTACTTGGCTAGGAGCTCGTCCAGCCAGGCAGGCTTCTCCCCAGGCACCTTGATTTCCATGATGACCTTATTGGGGTCCAGGAGATGCTCACCATACTTGCCCTTATTGACATCTACATCGTAGTCGCGGTAGAGCAGATTCTTATCGATCGTCAGCCGCACCTTCTTGTCCTCACGTCCCTTATAAGAGACCCGATCATAGTAGATATACATTTTTGGTTGGATTTTTCCGTAGCGCTGGCGCAATGTTGCCAGTTCAGCAGTTATGTTCTCATCTGTGATAGTCGTATCTGCGATACCAGTCTGGATGTAGCGGAGCACCGAAGTTGGATTCGAGGTCAGACGATACTTGTAGCCTACCTCATTTTCCTTTTTCTTGATTTCAAGAAAGGCTTGGCTAGTCCCACAAGGTTGATTGTCGTAAACCCGCATTCGAATCTTTTCCCGACCATTTCTTTTAGCCAACGAATCCTGAATCATATCAAAGTTTTCATTGTCAAAATAGATATTGGTGATGGTAGAGTTGGCATAGTCATCTGCCACCATAAATTCTCTCAGCTCAATCTCAAAAGCCTCAAAGACCGCCTTGTCCACGATGTATTTAGTTTCCACGCGCTTAAACTGCTTTTGTACTACTCTAGTTTTCATCTTCTACTTCCTCTTTGTTCTACTGTTTTAGACAATCTCTAGTTTACAGACCATTTGTTAAACAAATCTGAAAGAAGACTTAAAGAAAACTGAAAATGGTAA
>CAUTON010000080.1:0-6786 GCA_963539895.1 uncultured Streptococcus sp.
TACTTCTCCATTTGGACCATTGCATACGCCTTAGCAGCACTTCTCCTCTGTCTTTTGGGAAATTGGTTGGGTCGCTTGCTTAGTTTGAAAAAACATCCAGTCACAAACTAGTGGCTGGATGTTTTTCCGTGACTAGCTGGCCAGCCAGCTATAGATAGCGTCTGCTAGCAACTCATAGGCTGCGCTCCCAAAATGCAGACCATCATCCATGCTCCCAGCCAACAGTTCTTCCAAAGGAAGCTCACTCCCAGCAAATAGAGCCGCGACATCTAGCGTATCCACCCTATACTCCGCTGTTTTTTGCTGAATGAGTTCATTGTAGTAACCAGCTAAGCGATTGGTGCGATACAGCTGCTTTTTTTCATCGACTGGCGCTAACTGCAGGACCAAGATTTGATGAGGAGCGTAATGCGCAAGCAAGGTCCGATAAATAGAATCAATATTGTCCAGATATTCGCCCAGAAAGACCTGCTTGTGCGTCGCCATATCATTGGCGCCAATCCAGAGACAAACCTTATCGGCTCTCTGCCAGTCTAGCTGGTCTAGCTTTTTTATCAAATCAAAACTATTGTCCCCAGACTGAGCCAGATTGCGAAAGGCCAAGCGACTATCAAGCTGGTGCAACGAATACTGAATATGGGGTTCATCCTGCCCTTCGTGGCGAGCAAACAGGCTATCCCCTAACAACAAAACTTCCATTATTTAGCGACTTTCTTTGAAAATTGCAACGGTCGTCCCCTCTTCCACCTGACTGTCAATCTGAATAGAGAGGTTCAGCTGGTCTAGGACCTGTTTGGTCATATACAGACCAAAGCCAGATGCCTTTTGATGCTCATGGCCATTGTAGCCTGTAAAACCTGCTTCAAAAAGGCGGGGCAAGTCTTCAGGTAAAATCCCCATACCAGTGTCTGAGATGGTCATCCCTCGCTCCGACAGCCTGATCAGAATCTGTCCACCCTTGTGGCTGTACTTAATGGCATTGTCGAGAACTTGCGACAGGGCAAAGTTCAGCCATTTCTTATCCGATAGGACCTGCCAGTCGCCTGTGACAGTGACAGACAGGTCTTTTTGGATGCAGAAGACTCGGTATTTTTTGACCAGAGCTCGAATCAATTCAGCTACCGAGACTTGCTCAAAGCGATAATCATCCTGATGTTGACTGAACTTGAGGTAACTTAACAGTGTCTGTAGGTAATTTTCCATGCGCAGAAGTTGCTGGCTAGCATCGTCCTGATTCAGGCTGTCAGTCTGGGTCATGAGGGACAGGGCTGCCAGCGGCACCTTCATCTGGTGGCTCCAGAGGCGGACAATCTGGCGCAATTCTTCATTTTCCTGACTGACTTCCAGAAGTTGCTGGCTAGAGATAGCTTTTTGATTCTCCAGCGCAGCTAGGTAGGCCAGATTTAGCGGTTTCGTAAACTCCTTCAGCTCCGAAAGCTCTCTTATATCTTCTAGCGCCAGCATTTGCTTGCGGAAAGAATAGTAAAAAAGAAAGCTAGCGAAGACGAGGATGGTGGTCGCAAAGAGTAGAGCCATGCTGAAGTAGGCCAGCGGCAGGCGATAGAGGGCAAAGGTGAGGAGAAAGAGCCCAGTCACGACCAGATAAAGCAGATACCAGTGAGCATTCTCTTTGAAAAATTTTCCAATCATTTGACAGTGTAGCCCACCCCTCTAATCGTATGAATGCGGTCAAACCCAAGTGGCGCCGTGCGTTTGCGCAGACGGGTCAGATTGACGCTGAGTGTATTCTGGTCGATAAAGTCGTCATTTTCCCAGAGATGGGCCAGTAGGCTGTCCTTGCTGACGACCTGCCCTTGTCGGCTCATAAGAAGACTAAGGATGCGGTTTTCAGTAGGAGAAAGGGTGACTTTGTCCTGACCATTGGTCAAAACGCCGTCGCGAGTCAAAGTAAAGGGGCCAACTTGCAAGTCAGCAGAGCTAGCAGAAAACTGCTGGGCGCGGCGCAGGAAGGCCGCAATCTTGGCATCCAAAATCGGCAGAGAAAAGGGCTTAGCGATATAGTCATCGCCGCCCATATTGAGGGCCATGACCATGTTCATCTCGTCATCACTTGAGGAGATAAAGATGATGGGGGTGGTCGCCGTCTTCCGAATCTCGGTCGTCCAGTAAAATCCGTTAAAGTAAGGTAGCGTAATGTCCATGAGAATCAAATCAGGCTTTGCGTCCTCAATCTCCTGCTCTACCGCACGAAAATTGGACACACTAACTACATCATAAACCTGCCCTAGATGTCCTTTCAAGAGCGAAACGATGGTCTCATCATCTTCAACAATGAAAATCTTATCTTTGTTCATAGCTTTATTATAACAAATTGCAAGAAGGTCCAAAACGAATATCTTGTTTTCCACAAAAATTTCTAACAGTACTTACTGGTGCTGTATTCCATCTAAAAAAATAGGATCCGACTGGCTACAAGTGTTTTCTAGACATTTTTCTTTTTTGATGGGCTGAATACTTTTGTTTTCGGGCTGTTTTTATTTTTTGACGGGCTGGATACACTTGCTTTTAAACTGTTTTTATTTGTTGATATGCTAGATGCACTTGCTTTTCTATAAAAACTTTTTATCTTTCCACCAACTTATAATAAGTCCGACTGGTCACTTTGTAAATGACATAGTAGACCAGGCTGACTGCTAGTGTTGTGAGTCCTGCGACTAGGTAAACCAGATTGCTGCTTGATACGCCAAAGAATAGGAGCATTTGTCGCAGCATTGGGATAGCTACCAAATAATGCAGCGCTGCAATACCTAGTGGCATGAAGAAGACCAAGAGAGTTTGGGAGGAGATGGTTCCTTTAACCTCTGCTTTTGACATGCCGACTTCTTGCAGGATGGTGTAGGATTTCTTATCTTCCTGACCTTCGGAATATTGCTTGTAGTAGATGATTAAAGCTGCGCCCAGTAGGAAGGAAATCCCTAGCAAGACACCTGTAAAGAGCATACCACCAAACATAGCATAGCCTTCGTCTTGATAACCTTGGCGGGTTTCAGCGACACCAATCGTTTCCCCATTGCTATCTTGAAAGGCTTGACCATTGACAATGCCCAGCTCTGCTTGTTGCGCTTCAGTCGCATCAAAAAGGAGATTATAAGTTTGTCCGACTGTCATCGTTTGGAACATGATGTCCGAAAAAGCGGTCTTCAAATCTTCAGCGGTCTGGCTATCTGCCACCACCAAAACAGCGCCATTATAGGTATTCACCACCTCTGGCATAATAGCTGTTTTGAGATTTTCAACCACTTCCAATTCTCTGCCAAGTAAGCTCAAATGTTTGTAGTGGCTGTTGCCTTTTTGTTTGAAAAAGAGGACTTGGTTACCAGTTAGTTCAGGAATGTCATTGCCTAGCTCACGAAAGTCAGACTGAGTCATGACATAGACAAAGCCAGCATCAAGGGTTGGATTTTGCACAGACTCTTCAGTGACAATAATCTCATCTGTATCAGCCAAGGGAATACTAATCAAACTGGTCGTATAGGATAAAATTTCCGCATCCTCTCCAATGACTTGACGGACACGGTCTTCTGCTGCTTGCTCGCCGCCTTCAAAGGTGTCTGTATCTCCTTGGATTCTGACATTCAGCGGGAATAGTTCGTTGGACATGGTTTGCGTATTGGCATAGAGGGCGACGGTCGTTCCGATGGAGACAAAGGCCATGACAGCCAGAAGCGTGATGCTTGCCAGCCCTGCTGCGTTGGCCTTCATACGGAAAATCATCTGACTAGTCGTGATAAAGTGCTTCGGCTGATAGAAATAAGCTTTGTTGCTCCGCTTTTTCTTCAAATACCAAGCCATAAAGCTGATGTAAAAAAGGTAGGTGCCCACAATCACGAGGAGAACTGCCACAAAGAAGAGGAGGATAACGGCGATAGCCGACAGGTTACGAGAATAGAGGGAAATACCGTAGCCAGCGCCAATAAAGAGCAGGCTGAGAAAGGCCAAGAGGAGGTCGCCACGAGGTTCTTTCTCCCCTTTTTCGCTACTTTTGAACAAGCTTAAGGGGGACGTTTGCCCAATACGACGCAGACCAGATAGAGCTAGGACAAAGAAAATTCCCGCAAAAAGCAGAGCGTTTAAAATGAAAGCCACAGGCGACAGGGTCAAAATCAGCTGATCGTAATTGATGATATTCACGAAAATCAGATAGAGAAAGTTGGCAAAAATCCCTGAAAAAACAGAACCAATCGTAATCAGAGCCAGAAAAATCATGCCCAACTCAAGCGTTGACACCCAGCCCACCTGCCGCTTATTCATACCCAGGATATTGTAGAGACCAAATTCCTTGCTGCGCCGCTTAAGCAGGATATTATAACTGTAGATCTCCATGATGAGGGATAAAAGCGCGAGGACAATAACACCCAAAGGTAAAATCAAAGCTGCTGTCCCCATCCCATCTGCCATAGGACTGAGTAGAATGAGTAAAATAGACAAGGTCAAACTATAGAGAACAAAGGAAGCCAGCATGAAAGGGGCATAGGCCCTTTTAGAAGACTTGATATTGTTCCAAGCGAGTTTCAGGTAGAACATACTATTCACCTCCTAACAAGGCTGCCATGGTCAGAGAGATTTCCTTTCCAAAGTCATTGGTGGTCTTATCTCCACGGTAGAGCTGGTGGAAAATCCGACCATCCTTGATAAAAAGCACGCGCTTAGCATGACTAGCTGCGTTGGCTGAGTGAGTGACCATGAGCAGGGTTTGGCCTGTGTCATTGATACCCTCAAAAAGGCGCAGTAGATCTTCCGAATTACGGTAGTCAAGGGCTGCCGTCGGCTCATCGGCTAATAACAGTTGAGGTTTTGCCATAAGACTTCTAGCAATCGCTACCCGCTGCTTCTGACCGCCTGAGAGTTCAAAGGGCCGCTTGTCCAGCAAATCCTGAATGCGCAGCTGGGGCGCTATTTGCTCCAACCGACTAACCATTTCATTATAAGACTTGCGGGCTAGCACCAAAGGCAAGAAGATATTGTCACGTACAGACAGGGTATCTAGCAGGTTAAACTCCTGAAAGACAAAACCAAGATTTTTTAGACGGTAGCTAGCCAGCTGACTTTCCTTGATTTTAGTGATGTCTTGACCATTCAAGATGACCTGCCCCTTGGTCGGCTTGTCCAGCGTGGCTAAGATATTGAGCAGAGTGGTCTTGCCAGAGCCCGACTCGCCCATGATGGCGATAAATTCGCCTGCATCGACCTTAAAGTCCACGTCTTGCAGAGCACGGGTCTCCTCTTTTGAAAAGCGCATCCGATAAATTTTTTCTAAGTGATTGATTTCTAAAAACATAGCAAATCCTTTCTGTTTCATTATACCTCATTTTTGAGTGAGCAGATTGAGTGGCTCCGCCTCATAGATGAAAATCATGCCGTCGTAGAGATCTTTAGGGACAAGTTTTTGACGGTGATTGGAGGGCAAAAAATGCATAAGGAAGCTATATCCCTCACCTAGCGACCCCATATTCATGGGCTCTTCCAGCAACTGGGCTGTCGCTCCGCCATTTTCAACGGTAGAAAAGTCCAGATAATACTCTCCGTCAAAGTGCTTAGCCTGATAGGCTAGCGGATCAGCTGAAGTAAAGGACTGCTCAGAGCGCCCGCTATCTCGACCGACAGCATTGATATTGACCGTCGTGTGATAATAGTCCGTCCCAATGACGAAGTAACTATCTGCATAGCTGTTTGCAAGCTGACTGCCCATATTAGTGTAAAAGCGCTCTGTCTTTGCCACATGGCCGTTGTGTCCACTAATCATGATAGCCTCATGTCCCTTTGACTCTTCGAAATTCTGAATCCACTCCACATTGTCAGCCATGTAGCGGTCACGGAGAGTATTCATAGTGACATAATCACCCGTCATCTCCTCATAGTAGTCAAATGCTTGCAGGAGTACTGTGATTTCTTGGGAGATGAGATGGGCTTCTTGCGATTGACTGTCTGTGTCAACTGCGGTTTTTAACTCTGTCAGTAGTGCCACCTGCTGGCTCGTATCACTATAATCATAGTCAGCTGTCTGGATAGCGGATAGTATGCCTTCTACATCTTGGTCGGGTAAGAGACTGTGCTCTTTAGCATAGTCAATGACAGACTGCACACCCTGCTCAGGATTTTGCATATCAAAGGCGTAGAAAGATAAGGGGTCATCTGGATGTTGAGCATTGTAGTCCCGCATCCAATCCACCAGCGCTACCATTTCCTCTGTCTGGTAAATGGTGAAAGAGAGATTTTCGACCAGTTCTTGCGCATTTCCATCTCCACCCTTGATGTAGGCGTCCAGATTCATCCCTTCCGCAAAGTCCATCTCCAGAGCAAAGGAGCGCACGCCTTCTGTTTCGACCATCGTTTGCAAGACGTCCAACTTCAAGGCTTGAAAGTCGCTATTGCCATGAGTTGCCTCACCAAGGGCAATAATTTTAGTATCTTCAGGTAGGCTGATATCTGTTATTTTTTTGGCAAATTGGTCCAAATCAGACACCGCTTTATGGGCCTGGACCTGCGGCCAGTAGACCCAAATGGCATCTGCTGCTGCAAGCAACAGCAGCAAACCGACTAGCAAAATTCCAAACCATTTGAGAATTTTCCGTAAAATCTTCATTTTCTTGCCTTCCTTTCCTTACACTCTTATTCTACTCAATAATGTCCCTCCCTAACCTTACAGTTTTGGCTTGAAACCTTACAATTTTGTAATCAAAACCACCCGTCTAACGGGTGGTTTGGGCAGAGGCTATAAGCCCATATCACCAGCCAGCGCCTAAAGACGCTGGCTTTCACTTTGTT
>CAUTON010000081.1:0-6618 GCA_963539895.1 uncultured Streptococcus sp.
AAAACGAAAAAAGCCTATTGAAAGTCTTTTATTCATACACTACTTGATAAAATTCGATTAGATCTCCGTCCTGCAATTCATAGTCACTGACACCGACTTCAGCCATCTGACCATTGATGTCATACATCCAGTAAAGACCTTTTGCCTCATCTTGGCTGACACCATCAATAGCTGTGACAAGACCACTGGTTTCTTTGATTTCAAAATTGTCTTTGAGGACGGCCATCAGAGAATCCCCTTCTGAGAAGGTGACTTCTGTTGTATTTGTCTGATCATTTACTGTGATTGCAATGACAGCCGTCAGTTGCGTTTCGACTACTTCTTGCGTAGAAGACGATTCTGTTGTTGCGGTATCTGTAGTAGCGCAGGCAGCTAAGCAAAAAATACTGACAAGCAAGAATAAACTAAGAAATCCTTTTTTCATGTTTAAAAAACCTCCAAAATAATTGATAAAGAATAGGAAAAAAGAGACCCGTCGAGACAGCGTGTGCCAAGTCAAAGACTAAGCCATTGATCCAGTAGACAATGAGATTGGTCTGAAATTGGACAGCGATGGGAATGCTGATGACAAAGCCATATAGAAAGGCAGACAGACCTGCAAGAATAGGCAAGAGCCATTTAACCCAATCAAATTCCCTCGCAAACGGCACAATGCCATACCACCAGACCAGTAAGATGACTCCAAAGGACAAGATTTGCCAAAAAACGACAACCCCAAATCCAAACAAGAGACTGGAGCCTAGCATGGTCATCGCCATCACTAGCAGGCTGTCTGATAAGTCTAGATAAAACAGACAGACCAAAAAGAGAGCTGTAACGGGCTTCACATTTGGGAATTGGGCAAAAACGATCCGCAAAGCGATGGCTAAGGCCGCTAAAATGGCAATCCGACTCAAGCGTCTGGTCGACATTTCTTCTTCTCCTTTCACATTTGCTAAAACTACTCTATCGCAGCTCTAGCAAACTGTCAAGATTCTTTTTCTTTCTATATTGTCGGGTATTTCATTCTTTTGATTTTTTAAAGTAATTAGGTTATAATGGCGAGGATGAGAAATAAAATTAAACCAATCTTTGTTTTGACTTTTTTCTCCCTCTTTATCTTATTGATTTTGTGGACGAGAACGCTTGATCAAACGACAGAAAAAGTAGAAAAAACAGAGAATCCCTCAGCCAGTTCGAGTGTGGAATTGACAGCAACAACCTCTTCTACCTATTACATTGAGGATGCCCTGTCTATGAAGCCTATTATTGATATTTCAGGTTGGCAACTTCCATCTGACATGGACTACGATACCATTTCACAAAATATTTCTGGTGCTATCATCCGCGTCCAAAGTGGTTCCCAAACGACAAAGGATAATACAGCTACTGATGAAAATGGTACAGACAAAGCCTATAAAACTCATATCACAGAGTTTCAAGCACGGGGAGTCCCGGTGGCTGTCTATGCCTATGTGACAGGTGACAGCATTGATAGCATGGAGGAGGAAGCGACAACTTTCTACGAGGCAGCCAGCCCCTACAATCCTACTTTCTATTGGTTAGACGTGGAAGAAAAAACCATGGATGATATGAATGCTGGGGTGGAAGCTTTTCGTCAGAAGCTAGCCGATTTAGGAGCCGAAAATATCGGTATCTATATTGGGACCTACTTTATGGCCGAGCACAGTATCACGACGGATAATTTTGATTCCGTCTGGATTCCGACCTATGGGACAGACGACGGCTATTACAATGCTGCGCCGAATACGGATTTGGATTATGACTTGCATCAGTACACATCGCAAGGGACGGTCAACGGTTTCCCATATGCGCTGGATCTCAATCTGATCACAACCTTGAAAGATCCAAATGAAGTCTACCAAAAACTCTTTACAACACCTGAATAATCAGGTATACTAAATGAAAATAGAACATTATCACAAAGGAGTGCCTTGGGCTGAGATCGCAATGTGCGAAATCCTCAAACCTGATCTAGTTAGGACTAGCGTAGGGATTGTGTCAAAAGAGAATTGCCTCTCTCTTTCTGGGCTCCTTTTTGATGAAAGGAGCCTTTTTATGTCAAAGAATCGCTTGTTAATGTTGTCAGAGATTGCAATTCTGGCGGCCATTGCCCTCATCCTTGATCGAATCCCCCTCTATACAATGCCGCAGGGTGGCTCTATCAGTTTGGTCATGTTGCCTATTTTACTGATTGCTCTCCGAAATGGGGTCGGAGCTGGCTTGATTTGTGGTGGTTTGGTTGGTACGATTCAACTCTTTTTCGGTGGGTATTTCCTCAATGTCTTCCAAGTCTTTCTCGATTACGCCTTGGCCTATGCTGGTGTTGGTTTGGCTGGCTTGGTCGCTCCTAGCTTTTGGAAGGCTACTACAACTGCCAACAAAGCAGTTTATCTAACCCTAGCTACCGTGATTGGGGCGCTGTGCCGCTTTCTAGGTAATTTCTTGTCCGGTATCATTTTTTATGGTGCTTATGCGACGCCTGGCATGCCCGTCTGGCTCTATTCACTGGAATACAATGCAGCCTACATCGTGCCTTCTGCTATCATCTCAGGCTTGCTACTTTTCTTATTGTTCAAGACTAGACCAGATTTCTTCAAAAAATAAACAACTGAGACACTTGCGTCTCCTGCTAGAAAATTGTGATATAATAAGGTATCACTTTTTTTATTGGAGGAATTTATGGCTTCTTGGTTTGCAAGAGTAATTAAAGGTATGATTATCGCGCTTGGATTTATTTTGCCGGGTGTATCAGGTGGCGTATTGGCTGCCATTTTAGGGATTTACGAGCGGATTATTCATTTTTTGGCTCATCTTCGTCAAAATTTTGTGGAAAACGTCCTCTTTTTCATTCCCGTCGGTATCGGTGGAATTTTAGGAATTGCCCTCTTTTCTTATCCTGTCGAGTACCTGCTGGAACACTTTCAAGTGGTCGCGCTCTGGGGCTTTGCCGGAGCTATTGTCGGGACTATTCCCAGTCTCTGGAAAGAATCTACGCAGAAATCTGCTCGTGACAAGATTGATTGGACTTGGCTAATCGGGACTTTTGTCGTTTCTGGACTGCTGCTTTATTTCCTCAATGACTTGGTCGGAACTTTACCTGCGACCTTTGCCAGCTTTGTCCTTGCTGGTGCCTTGATTGCCCTGGGTACCCTGGTCCCTGGTCTCAGCCCTTCTAACCTGCTCTTGATTTTGGGAATTTACAGCCCTATGCTCAATGGATTTAAATCTCTGGATTTAATTGGAACATTTCTTCCTATCGCTATCGGTGGCGTGTTGGCCTTCCTGCTTTTTTCAAAGGCTATGGATTTTGCTCTGACAAACTATCATTCTCGTGTTTACCACTTTATCATCGGGATTGTGCTCTCTAGTACCCTTCTCATCCTTATTCCTAATGCTGGAAATGCTGAGTCCATCTCCTACGCGGGAGCAGGCTTCGGGACCTGGATTTTAGCTCTCATCCTATTTGCACTTGGCGTCTGGATGGGGCTCTGGATGAGCAAGCTGGAGGAGAAATACAAATAATGGCCAAGCAAAAAAAGCTCAAAAAGACCCTGGTCGATCAGATTTTGGATAAGGCCAAGATTGCGCACGATAGCCTGGATTTTAACGGTCTAGATGGGGAACTGCCTGAAGGAATCGAGCGACATGAAATTTACAAGACTCTAGCCCTGTCGGGAGATAAGACGGGCCCTGTCATCGGGATTGTTCCCATTACGGAGCACTTGTCTGAGAAAAAATTAGCTAAAATATCTGGTAACAAAAAAGTCAGTATGATACCGCAGAAAGATTTGGAAAAGACAACAGGCTATATCCACGGGGCCAATAATCCTGTCGGTATTCGTCAGAAACACAATTTTCCTATCTATATCGACCAGACTGCGCAGAAAGCTGGGACTATGATTGTCTCGGCGGGTGAGCTCAAGCGCTCCATCCGTATCGATAGTCAGGCCTTAGCTGACTTTGTCGGTGCAAGGTTTGCTGATTTGATTAACTAGATGATGATTCACCCTAAAATCCGAACGAAAAAGCAAATTCAGACTTGAACTTGCTTTTTTTCGGATGATGTTAAAATTCCGTTGTTATCATTTAATTTTCAAAGGAGTTTTCAATGAAACAACCAACCTTGGTGGAAAATCGTAACCGCATCAATCCTCGCAATCCTCGGACTCTTTCTGACACAGATTTTGATTGGATTTCCAGTACTGCCGCTCTTTTCCATCAGTCAAAACTTAGGTATCTCCGTCTTTGTCTCGCTAGTCAATATCACAGTCACCTTGATTACCATCGCCATTATTCGCTATTTTTTAAAGGACCAACCAAGTCTTTACGGCTTGAGCAAAATCACGGTTAATTGGAAGTGGATAGGCTTTGTGACACTTTTACCTCTCATCGTAACAGGCATCATCTCTCTCCTCGTTCCTGGAACATGGGGAGCAGTCGGTATGAATTATTCACTAGATGATTTTTTTACTAGTATCATCTATGTGGGCTTTCTTGGCTCTGTGACAGAAGAAATTGTCTTTCACGCCCTCGTTTATCCCCTATTGCGTCAGAAATTACCTGTTTGTTGGGCAGCTTTGGTGACAGGTGTCATCTTCTCCCTGACTCATCTGCCAAACAATGACCAAACATGGACAGTGACAAACTTTACCCTCTTTTTCATCAGTGCCACCAGTATCGCTATCCTCTTTGCCTATATCACTGAGAGCTCAGGCTCTATCTGGAATGCTGCTTGGGGCCATGTCATGTGGAATATTCTCCTCGTTCAAATTAATATCAGTAGCAGCTGGGGAGACAATTTTCTCATCAATTATATCGTTAAAGCAGACCAACCCCTCATCACTGGAGGTCAAGGAGGCATTACCGCTTCCATGGTTACCCCTATCGTCTGCCTACTCGCATCTGCTCTCATCGCTTGGCGAATGAAAACGCGTGCCAGCCTTGTAGATAAAAGAATCTAAAACAAAACCGCATTTTGGCTCCCACAACTAGAGTTGTGTGCTTATTATTTTTGAGGTTGAGCTTTTGTCTCGACCTCTTTTGCTCTCTTTTTAAGGAAATATTGAGTTTTTCTAGGAATCCCATTACTTTTGTGATAAAATAAAAAGAACTGACTTTTTAGAGGAGAAGATTGAAAATGTCAAATCACCATACTGAAGAATTGAATGACCAACAGATTGTGCGCCGTGAAAAAATGGCGGCCCTAGCTGAGCAAGGGATCGACCCTTTCGGGAAGCGCTTTGAACGCACTGCCAATTCTGGTCAATTAAAAGCAAAATACTCTGAAATGGACAAAGACCAACTGCACGACTTGGGTGAAACGGCTATCATTGCTGGCCGTCTGATGACCAAGCGTGGTAAGGGGAAAGTCGGCTTTGCCCATGTCCAAGACCGCGAAGGCCAAATCCAAATCTATGTTCGTAAAGATGCGGTTGGGGAAGAAAATTACGAGATTTTCAAGAAGGCTGACCTGGGTGACTTTATCGGCGTCGAGGGTGAGGTCATGCGGACCGATATGGGCGAGCTGTCCATCAAGGCGACTCACCTCACTCACCTGTCAAAAGCTTTGCGTCCACTGCCTGAAAAATTCCATGGTCTGACTGACGTAGAAACCATTTACCGCAAACGCCACTTGGACCTCATTTCCAACCGTGAAAGCTTCGACCGCTTTGTGACTCGCTCAAAAATCATCTCTGAAATGCGCCGTTACTTGGATGGTCTTGGCTTCCTCGAGGTAGAAACGCCTGTCCTTCACAATGAAGCTGGTGGCGCTGCTGCCCGTCCATTTATCACTCACCACAATGCCCAAAATATTGACATGGTGCTGCGGATTGCGACGGAGCTCCATTTGAAACGCCTCATTGTTGGCGGCATGGAGCGCGTCTATGAAATTGGCCGTATCTTCCGTAACGAAGGAATGGATGCGACTCACAACCCTGAGTTCACTTCTATCGAGGTTTACCAAGCTTATGCGGATTACCAAGACATCATGGACTTGACTGAAGGGATTATCCAGCATGTGACCAAGGCAGTCAAAGGTGATGAGCCTGTCATCTACCAAGGCACTGAAATCAAACTCAACGAGACCTTCAAACGTGTCCACATGGTCGACGCTATCAAGGAAGTGACGGGTGTTGATTTCTGGAAAGAAATGACTTTAGAAGATGCGCAAGCCATTGCCAAAGAAAAAAATGTCCCTCTCGAAAAGCACTTCAACACTGTCGGTCACATCATCAATGCCTTCTTTGAAGAATTTGTCGAAGAAACCTTGATTCAACCTACCTTTGTCTATGGCCATCCAGTTGAAGTTTCTCCACTGGCTAAGAAAAATGATGAGGAACCACGCTTTACCGACCGTTTCGAGCTCTTCATCATGACCAAAGAATATGGCAATGCCTTTACTGAGCTCAATGACCCTATTGACCAGCTGGCTCGCTTTGAAGCGCAGGCAGCCGCTAAAGCATTGGGCGACGATGAAGCAACTGGAATTGACTACGACTACGTCGAAGCTCTCGAATACGGCATGCCACCAACAGGAGGCCTTGGCATCGGAATCGACCGCCTCTGCATGCTCCTGACCGATACCACGACGATTCGGGATGTATTGTTGTTCCC
>CAUTON010000082.1:0-6528 GCA_963539895.1 uncultured Streptococcus sp.
GTAGTGAAAATCATGTTCTAATCGTTTCAAATAAAACAGCGTACCCATTCGGGGCGCTCAGACTTAAGACAAACTAAAAATTGCGTTGACAAATTGGCTTTGTTTTTGAACTTTTATTGACCCAATATTTTCAAACAATTATCACGTCGAAACTAATCCGATACTTCCGCCGTGATAAAAACCGCATAAACAAGGGTGTTTATGCGGTTCGGAAACTTTGAGACCTAGGCTCAAAGTTTAGGCTTGGAATTCTGAAAGAATTCGCTGCCGTCCGTTATCACTTAAGGAAGTATCAATATAAGACTTTGTCTACAACCTCAGCGCACCCATTCGAGCACGCTGTTGCCTTACACATAACTCATCACGATAGACAGGTCGCCAGTCCATTCTACTTGGGCCAAGGTTGCAGGCAAAATGAAATGTTGACCTTTTTCAATTGGGTACAGTTGACCTTCCGCTTCCATCTGCCCCTGACCATCAATAATCGAAATCAGTTTATAGTGATTTTGCGGGTCTAATCTAGCAGATTCGCTGATTTCCCATTTTTCAACAGTGAAGAAATCTGACGTGACCAATTGTGTCATACGGGTTCCTGCCTCTTCCGTAACGACCTGTGGTTCAGCCACTGGATTGTCTACAGAAATGACCTGTTTGGCCTTATCAAGATGCAATTCCCGCAGCTGATCATTGGCATCCTTGCGGTCAAAATCATAAATCCGATAGGTAGTGTCGCTAGACTGCTGGATTTCCAAGATGAGAATACCAGGCCCTATGGCATGGATGGTGCCACTTGGTACGAAGAAAAAATCGCCTTTTTTGACAGATACCTTGCGCAGAAGTCCATCCCAATCTTGCTGATCAATGAGCTGGTCCAGCTGATCTTTACTGGTCGCCTTGTGCACGTAGATGATTTCTGCGCCTGGGTCAGCTTCTAGGATATACCAGCACTCAGTCTTGCCGTACTCGCCTTCGTTTGCAAGGCCAAAGGCATCATCTGGATGGACCTGCACACTGAGCCAGTCATTGGCATCAAGGATTTTCACTAGTAGGGGAAATTTTTCTTGGTCTGGATTGCCAAAAAGTTCAGGATGCAACTCATATAGGTCGTCCAAGCGCATCCCTTCATAGGATCCTTGATTGATGACTGAACAGCCATTCGGATGGGCCGAAATTGCCCAAAATTCCCCTGTCTGCTGACTAGGAATTTCATAACAAAAGGCTTCTTTCAGCCTGTTTCCACCCCAGATTTTCTCGTGCATGGTAGACCTTAAAAATAATGGTTGCGTCATAGTTTTTTTCCTTTTAATACATCGTTTTGAGCCTTGAAAAATCATCTTCCGATTGGTATCATTAAATGTAGTATAAACCCAAATTTATCTCTTGGCAAGCCTTGCTTGCATTCTTTCTAGAGATACAATTTTATGGAGGTCTTTTATGAAAAAATACGTCAAAGCAGACCGTTTTTACCTTGGTGATGAAGTGAAAGAAAATGGCTATCTGGAAATTGATGGACAGCTTTTTGGAACATGGAGTGCTGATTTACCAGAGCACGGCGAGGTATTGGATTACAGTGGCTACCAGATTGCTCCAGGATTGGTTGATACGCATATTCACGGCTTCGCTGGTCAAGATGTCATGGACAATTCAGCTGAAGCCCTAAAAATCATGAGTCAAGAATTGTTGTCGGCTGGAATCACTAGCTTTCTCCCGACAACGCTCACGGCTCCTTCGGAGGCGCTCAGGCAAGTCTGTCAGACCATCGCAGCAACCATTGACCAAACAAACGGGGCTAAAATGCGAGGAATCTACCTAGAAGGCCCCTACTTTACGGAAGAGTTTAAAGGCGCACAAAATACCAACTATATGGGCGATCCCGATTTAGCTGAATTTGAAGGTTGGCAGACAGCTGCTCAAGGCTGGATCAAAAAAATCGCACTCGCTCCTGAGCGCAAAACTGCCCCAGATTTTATCATGGAAGTAACCCAGCAAGGAATCACGGTTGCCCTTGGTCATTCCAACGCTACCTATCAAGAAGCACTCGCTGCTGTTCAAGCGGGGGCTGACGTCTGGGTGCATGCTTACAATGGGATGCGGGGTTTGACCCATCGAGAGCCTGGTATGGTGGGAGGCGTTTTTCATATCCCACACACCTATGCGGAGCTGATTTGTGACGGCTATCACGTCTCTCCCGTTGCTTGCGACATTCTCCTCCAGCAGAAAGATACTGACCATGTGGCGCTCATCAGTGACTGCATGCGGGCAGGTGGTTGCCCTGACGGGGTTTATCTGCTGGGTGAGCTACCAGTTATCGTTGCGGACCACCAGGCCCGACTCAAAGACTCAGGCAATCTGGCTGGCTCTGTCCTTAAGCTCTCAGAAGCTATCCAAAACCTAGTCAATTGGAACATTGCAAGTCCTGCTGAAGCCATCAAGATGGCTACACTGATTCCAGCTATTTCCTCTAAAATCGATGACGTCTGTGGAAAAATCGCCCCAGGCTACGAGGCAGATTTTATCGTCCTTGACCAGGATTTGAATCTCATCGAAACCTTTATCGATGGACAATCCAAATGGAAAAAATGATGTAGGAGGTTGATTTTTATGAAAGTGATAATCGTTGAAGACCGTACTGCTGCCGGAAAAAAGGCTTTTGAACTCTTGAAAAAAAGCCTAGATGCTGGTGCCCGCACACTTGGTCTAGCTACTGGCTCTACGCCACTTGGGCTCTACCGCGAAATGATTGATTCTAACCTAGACTTTTCAAACTTAGTGGCCATCAATCTAGATGAATATGTCGGCCTCCCAGCCGAACACGAGCAGTCCTATCACTACTTCATGGAAAAAGAACTCTTTTCACACAAGCCCTTCCGCCTGACTTTCGTCCCAAACGGTACTGCGACTGACTTGCACGAGGAAACCATTCGCTATGAAAAAATCTTAGAGCAATATCCTATTGACTTTCAAGTTCTGGGCCTCGGGCAAAACGGCCACATCGGATTTAACGAGCCTGGGACATCTTTTGAAGAGAAGACACATGTCGTAGACCTGACCAACTCGACCATTCAAGCAAACGCCCGTTTTTTCGATGATGAAAGTCAAGTGCCAAAACAGGCTATAACCATGGGCATTGCCTCCATCCTGAAAGCTAAAAAAATCATCGTTATCGCCTTCGGAAAAGAGAAAGTAAGAGCTGTCCAAGAAGCCATTAACGGCCCTGTTACGCCTGAATTACCAGCATCCATCCTACAAACCCACCCCGATGTAACTTTTATCGTCAACCAAGAAGCTGCCCAGTTTCTCGAATCGGCTGACTGATGGAATTGATTTTTAAAAGCGCAGCTGAAAAAAGCTGTGCTTTTACTGTACTTCTATCCTACACTTTCACTTATTTTATGCCTTCACAATTGGAATCCAAAGTTCCATTTTGTAGTCTTCGCTATCCATATCACCTTCATAATAATATTCAAAGTCAGGCTTCCCTGAATGGGCATAGCCGTGCTCCGGAAAAAATACTTCCATCGCATATTTCCAGCCCTTATGGATACACTCTGGAACACTTCCGATCAATTCAACAACGGCATACTCTGCTTCTTCAACTTCCAGAATATCTAAGCCCATGCCTCTTGCTTGGTCTACATCAGTAACGATATAGCCTGCCATATAGTTTATGGCATTTTGGTTTTCCACATCATGGCAAACACCTACACTTTGACCGCTGCCCAAACTTGCCAGTTCATCGTGGCTATACTTCTCATAGAGCTTAGTCCAAATATTTGGACATAATGCCGAAGTGATGTTTTGTTCATTCACCCCTGCAACTGTAAATGCTTTTTTCTTCTGAATAGTAGTGTTCATGCTTCTTCCTCCCTTCGTCTACAGCATAGCGTTTAATCAGCACGTATCCCCCATACGTACAGATTTTCAAGGGTATGTTTTTACTACTCCTAACAAATATTTCTAACCAACAGTACACTACAAAAAAGCCACTCTCAACTTGTGAAAGTGACTTAATATCAAGATTTCTACTGTATAGATGCGGTTTCTTACTTGAGCCCGTATTTTTTGTTGAAACGATCCACACGTCCATCTGCTTGAGTGAACTTTTGACGTCCAGTGTAGAATGGGTGTGAGTCTGATGAAATTTCCACACGGATCAATGGGTAAGTTTCACCTTCAAATTCAACAGTTTCATTAGAGTTCTTAGTAGAACCGCTAAGGAATTGGTAACCTGTTGAAGTATCCATAAATATAACTGGGCGATATGCTGGATGAATATCTTTTTTCATTTTTAAAAAATTCCTTTCTGCCATGGTCTCTGTCCGAGCCATAGATTAGTTACCTGACTATTTTACCAAAATAGAGTGTAATGTCAAGGATTTTCCACCATTTTCTCGACTTTTTTACCCTTTTTTCAACTGATAGAAGCTCCGCTCGTACTATCGACTGCCTGACCAAAGGTGGCACCAGTCGTCGAAGCACTGGCATCTGCATCTGTCGGCACAGCCTCCACCTCATTTTCCAAAAACAAAAAGAGCATGCCCACTTCTTCTACCACGCGCACCATCAAGATTTCCCCCGATCAATCTTGTCCACCACTCCTGGTGTTACAATAATCTGGTCCTCCTTGGTAATGATGATGGCCTCAATCCCGTCCTGCTGGACAACCTCCTGATAAATCTCACGCACGGGACGACCAAAGAGACGGGTGGTCCAAATCTCGCCATTAACCGATAATTCTGAAATGATGGTAATGCTGGCCACATCGGTCTCTACAGGATAACCTGTCTGGCTGTCAAAGATATGGTGATAGGTCTTGCCCTCATACTCAAAGGTGCGCTCGTAGACACCTGAGGTTACGACCGACTCCTCACCGAGTTTGAGGACTAGAACATTGTTGCCCCGTGGAAGTTTGGGATTTTGGACACCGATGCGCCAGAGCCCATCTGGATTATGACTGGCTGCTCCAAAAGTCAGAACATTGCCACCTAGATTGATGAGCCCTGCTGTCACACCGACGCGTTTGAGGTGCTCGATGATGCGGTCTGCGATGTAACCCTTAGTAAGCGCCCCCAGGTCGATAGCCATGCCTTCCTTAGGCAGGTAGACCGAGCGCGTCTCTTCGTCCAATTCGATGAGATGAGGGTCTATGAGCTGGAGCTTTTCTGCAATTTCTTCAGGACTAGGCACTCTGGCATCTGAAAAGCCGATTCGCCAAGTCTGTATCAAAGGACCAATGGTAATATTAAGCCTGCTACCTGGCGCACAAGAATGGGCCTTGCCAAGGGCAATCAATTCAAACAAATCTGGCGCAACTGGCACTGCTTGGACTCCAGCATTGAGATTGGCCTCCATGAGCTCCGAAGTCAAATCATTGGCCGAAAAGCGGTCCTTATAAAGATAGAGCAGTTCCTCCACTTGGTCCAGTATCGGTTCTGGCTCCTCATGCCAAATCTTGGTATCAATTGTCGTCCCCATGAGGCGAACGCTTCTACTGCTTGCTTGCATCATTCAATACTTCCTTCATTTCTTGGAAAATGTGGTCATTTTCAGCTGGAGAGGATGAGTTTGCGCCGCTGGCGAGTGGGTGCCCGCCCCCATCATGGCGCTTGGCGATTTCATTGATAGGGATATACTTACTGCGCATGCGAACTCGATAGCCACCTGCTGGCTGCTCGACGAAAATAGCCCAGGCCTGCACCTGCTCAATCCGTCCCGGCGCTCCGACAACAGCAGATGTCTCAGCCTCTGTCACATCATAGGCTTTCATGATGTCTTGCGACAAGACGAGTCGGGCAGCACCTGTCTCATCTACTTCCATATGATCATAGACATAGCCCGTCAGTTTGGCAATCTTGTAGCTGACCGTATCCATCTGGCGAGAGAGCCATGCAAAGTCAAAGTCAAAGCTCCGTAATTTGCTAGCAACGGCAAAAGTTTGGCTGCTAGTAGCTGGATAGAGGAAACGGCCGGTATCTCCGACAATACCAGCGTAAAGGAATTGCGCAGCAGTTGCTGTCATGGTCAAGTCATAGTCGAAGGCAATACTAGCAATCATTTCGCTACAGGAGCTGGCAGTCGTATTAACCCAGACCAATCCCCCATAGACATCATCATTTGGATGGTGGTCGATTTTGACCAGCGCAGCCCCCCTATCATATCGACTATCGTCAATGCGCTCGGTGTTGGCCGTATCCGTTACGATGACCAAGGCATTATCATATTCCGCGTCAAGCACAACATCCATACTCCCAATCCAGGACAGAGTCGGCTCATTCTGGCCTGTCGCCTTGATGGTCTTGTCTGGAAAAGTGGCCTGTAAAATAGCCTTTAGTCCCAGCTGACTGCCGTAAGCGTCAGGATCTGGCCGCTGGTGACGGTGGATAATAATCGTATCAAATTCTTTGATTTTCTCTATAATCTGCTCTTGAATGGTCATGGTATTCTCCTTTTAGTCATTGTAACACAAAGAGAAACTTTTGAAAATTCTAAGAATGTGGTATAATGTCCCTATTATCGTTTCAAAATTTT
>CAUTON010000083.1:0-6454 GCA_963539895.1 uncultured Streptococcus sp.
TACTTTTTAAATGGTAGTACTGATATCTATTATGACCCTTATTTGAATCAAATTATTCCTGAAGAAGAAAAAGAAAATAATAATCATATCATTGTTCCGCTGATGTTTACCCAAAGTGGAACTAAGCCTATGACATCAATTGAAATGTCTGAAAAATATGTTGATTATTTCAATAAATTAAAAGAGTCAGAGTGTATTTGTTCAATTGGTTTTGGTTTTAACAGTGATGATGAGCATATAAATAATATTTTTAGGAATTTAATAGAAAAACATGATAAAAAATTAAACATTATTAATATAAATAATGGTCAAGGTATTGATAAGCTTAGAGAAGAATATTCCGATAGGCTAAAAATTTCAAAACCAGATATGATAGACTTTATCTTAGTTGATAAAAATGATAGAACATCAGAAGGTCAACTCTGGACTGAAAAACTTAAGGAACTAATAGAGGCTTAATGTATTACGTTTGTGAGTCAATGTTTGAATTTGGTTTAGAAAGGAACACCCATGACCACAACAGGTATCATCGCTGAGTTTAATCCCTTTCACAACGGGCATTTCTATCTGCTAGAGCAGGCGCAAGGGCTCAAAATTGTGGCTATGTCGGGCAATTTTGTCCAGCGTGGTGAGCCTGCCATCATTGACAAGTGGACACGGGCGCAGATGGCGCTTGAAAATGGTGCTGACTTGGTGGTGGAGCTCCCCTTTCTCGTCTCCGTCCAGTCTGCAGATTATTTCGCAACGGGAGCAGTGGATATTCTATCTCGCCTTGGCATTGACACGCTAGCCTTTGGCACAGAGGAAGCCCTTGATTATCAGCACTTATCGGACATTTTTTGGGAAAAAGCTGAGCAGATGGAGGCTTTTGTCCAAACGCTGCCAGATAGTCTGACTTATCCACAGAAAACCCAAAAAATGTGGGAATCTTTCACAGGAATTAACTTTTCAGGCGACACGCCCAACCATATCTTAGGCTTAGCCTACGCCAAAGCCTGCGCTGGCAAAACTATTCGACTACAGCCCATCACGCGCATGGGAGCTGGTTTTCACTCGGAGGAAAAAGTTGACATTGCCTCGGCAACAGCTATTCGTAAGCACCTGTCAGACCAAACATTTGTGGAAAAGTCTGCGCCGAGTGCTGACTTGATTTTAGCTTCTCCACAGGTGTCTTGGGAAGATTATTTTCCTCTGCTCCGCTATCAAATCTTGACCAATCCAGATTTGACAGGCATTTTTCAAGTCAATGATGAACTGGCTAGCCGCATTCGCGCAGCTATTGGGAGCGTAGCGACTGTGGAAGAATTAGTCGATGCTGTCAGCACCAAACGCTACACCAAGGCGCGTGTGCGACGGATTTTGGCCTATATTCTTGTCGGGGCGGGAGAAGCGCAGCTGCCAGACGCGGTGCATGTCCTTGGCTTCACGGAAAAAGGTCAAGTCCACCTCAAAATGTTGAAAAAATCCGTCAAGCTGATTACCCGCATTGGGCAAGAGCCCTGGGACGCTACTACTCAGCAAGCCGATGCAGTTTATCGTTTGGGGAATCCTGATTTACCCGAGCAAAATTGGGGGAAGATTCCCATCAAAGTCTAGCTAGTCTAGGCTTTTTCTTTTCCAAAAATATTTTAAAAAAATCCAAAAAATACATTGACCTTTACTGACCAATGGTGTATAATAATCTTATAAGGTAAGGAAACCTTAGAGAAAGTGAGGTGTGAGGCATGAGCCCTTATATTTTTGAAACAAAGGTCAATTTTGGTCAGGGCGAAAACCTGCCAACTGAACCAGATATTATCTATAGACAAATTTTCTAGGCCGGTTGGTTTTTCTTTTTAAATAATTGGTCAGAGATAGTCAGTTTAAAAGATACCAGTGTTCAGGCACTGAAATTTATACAATGAAACGAGGTAATATGATGAACTACAATAACAATTTTAACAACATGGATGATATTTTCAACCAACTCATGAGCAATATGGGTGGATACCGCTCTGAAAATCGGCGTTATCTGATTAACGGGCGTGAAGTGACTCCTGAAGAATTTGCTCAGTACCGTCAGACTGGTCAGCTGCCACAGGATGAACAGACCAAAACCATTGCTCCCAAAAATCAAATGAAAGACGATGGCATCCTGACTAAGCTGGGCACGAACCTGACTGAGGAGGCGCGGCAAGGCAAGCTGGATCCCGTCATCGGGCGCAATAAGGAAATTCAGGAAACGGCTGAAATTCTGGCACGTCGGACCAAGAATAATCCTGTCCTAGTCGGGGATGCGGGTGTCGGTAAGACCGCTGTGGTCGAAGGTTTGGCGCAAGCGATCGTGGCTGGCGATGTGCCTGCAAGCATCAAGAATAAGGAAATCATCTCCATTGATATTTCTGGGCTTGAGGCGGGCACTCAGTACCGTGGCGCTTTTGAGGAAAATATCCAGAACCTGATTGAGGAAGTCAAGACAGCTGGCAACATCATTCTCTTCTTTGATGAAATCCACCAGATTTTGGGGGCTGGCTCAACGGGCGGTGATTCTGGCTCTAAGGGGCTGGCTGATATCCTCAAACCGGCTCTATCCCGTGGGGAATTGACTCTGATTGGGGCAACGACCCAGGATGAATACCGCAATACCATCATGAAAAACGCGGCCTTGGCTCGTCGCTTCAACGAAGTGAAAGTCAATGCACCATCTGCTGAGGACACCTTGGCCATCTTGAAAGGCATTCGGACTCTCTATGAAGGTCACCACAATGTGGTCTTGCCAGATGAAGTTTTGAAAGCGGCGGTGGATTATTCCATCCAATACATTCCGCAGCGTAGCCTGCCTGATAAGGCTATCGACCTGCTTGATATGACTTCTGCCCACTTAGCAGCCCAACATCCTGTCACAGATGTCAAATCCTTGGAAGAAGAAATGACCAAACAAAAAGCCCTACAAGAGCAGTATGCAGAGGCGGAAGATTACGAAAAAGCCTTGGCAGCCAAAGTGCGTATTCAAGAGTTAGAAAAGCAATTGGCCAACCAAACTGAGGACAAAAAAGTCACTGCGACAGTCAACGATGTAGCAGAAAGTGTGGAACGCCTGACGGGCATCCCAGTCTCACAAATGGGGGCATCGGACATCGAACGTCTCAAAGAAATGGCCCACCGTCTGGAAGGCAAAGTCATCGGCCAAGATCAAGCCGTTGAAGCAGTGGCTCGTGCCATCCGCCGTAACCGAACAGGCTTTGATGATGGTAATCGGCCAATCGGGTCCTTCCTCTTTGTCGGCCCAACTGGTGTCGGCAAAACGGAGCTTGCCAAACAGCTGGCGCTGGATATGTTTGGCACAAAAGAAGCTATCATTCGTCTGGATATGTCTGAGTACAGCGATCGGACAGCCGTGTCCAAGTTGATTGGGACGACGGCAGGCTATGTGGGCTACGACGATAATAGCCATACCCTGACCGAGCGCGTGCGTCGCAATCCTTACTCCATCATTTTGCTGGACGAGATTGAAAAAGCTGACCCGCAGGTCATCACCCTGCTTCTTCAAGTCTTGGATGATGGTCACTTGACAGATGGTCAGGGCAACACCGTTAACTTCAAGAATACCGTGATTATCGCGACTTCCAATGCTGGTTTTGGGCATGTTTCTGGGGAAATGGCAGAGCAGCCTATTATGGAACGGATTGCACCATATTTCCGTCCAGAATTCCTCAATCGTTTCAATGGCGTGATTGAATTCCATAAGTTGGGCAAGGAAGATTTGCGTCAGATTGTCGGGCTCATGCTAGACCAAGTCAATCAAACTTTGGCGAAGAAAGAAATTGATTTGACGGTTACAGATAGTGTCATCAGTCATTTGATTGAAGAAGGCTACGATGAAGCGATGGGTGTGCGGCCTCTGCGTCGTGTCATCGAAAATCAAATCCGTGATAAGGTAACTGATTTTTACCTTGACCACACAGATGTCCACCACCTCAAAGCGGACATGGTAGACGGACAAGTTGCTATTCAAGCAGTCTAATCTTGCAACTCACCTCGAAAAAGGGGTGAGTTTTTTGCTATAATAGAGAAAGGAAAAAGGAGGCAAATATGATTCGAGCGATTGTAAAGGATGTGCTGTTCTTACAACAACCATCAGCTCCTGCCACGAAAGCAGATCTCTCTATCGGGCAGGACTTGCAGGATACGCTAGCTGCCCACAAGGAGCATTGTGTCGGCATGGCGGCCAACATGATTGGGGTGAAAAAGCAGATTATCATTGTCAGTATGGGCTTTGCTGATCTGGTCATGTACAACCCCGTGCTAGTGAAAAAGAGTAAGCCTTATCAGACAGAAGAAGGTTGTCTATCTCTTCAGGGACAGCGACCAACGACTCGCTTTGAGGAAATCACCGTCCGTTTTTATAACCAAAACTGGCAGGAGCAGACGCTAGACTTGACAGGCTACACGGCTCAAATCGTCCAGCATGAATTGGATCATTTGGAAGGGATTTTGATTTAAAGTTCTATCGTGATTGGATTTTATAAGAAAGCACTACAAGAATAATCGCTTGTAGTTGGTAATGATGACGCCGTCTGTACTTGCAAAGCTGTGATTAATGGCGCCAATAGCTGTCACATCTACCCATTCGAAGTCGGTCTCTGCATTCGGGATGGTGATATCATCCGCGTTGCTACTTGGCTTCGTTGATGAGGATGGCGTCGTAGAGCTAGAATGCTGAGTCGAACTAGATGGAGGGACTACCGTCTTTTATCCATCATCCGACATACTGTAGAAGGCAATGCCTTCTTGTTTCCAGCCACGGGTCGCTAGAACTTTGTATTCGTTGGCACTTTTTGTAAATAAGTGACGTTTAACGGAACTATTATAGAGCCGATAGACCGGGACATCCCCGTAAGAGTTAAAAGCAACACCTTCTTGCTTCCAGCCACGAGTTGCCAATACCTTGTACTCGTTAGCACTCGTTGTGTAATGGTGGACTTTCAAACCACGGTGGTACAGTCGGTATACAGGCTCTCCTTCATTTGTCGCAAATTGCCAAGCAACACCCTCTTGCTTCCAACCGCGGGTGCCCAACACCTTATATTCGTTGGCACTCTTTGTGTAGAGGTGGACCTTTAGTCCACGATGATAAAGGCGGTACAAGGAGGTTGTTTCGATTGTGCTGCTTTCATTGACAAGACTTTCTTCGAGCAGGATGGTTGTGTCGGACGTGCGGCTTTCAGACTCTACCGCAGAAACTGTCCCCCCCCCGCTTGTTGAAAGCAAGGTCAGACCCATCAGCAAAACAAGAAAAATCTGTGGAATAAATTTCTTTTTCATAGGCTATCTCCTTTTCTATTAAGCCATTCCACGATGCAAGCTATCATCCAAAATAGTCATTTCAAAAATTGTGAAAATTTCGAATCATAACAATTTGTTAACAACCTAATTATAGCAAAACGCTTACATTATTGTAAATATTTGATTGATGAAATATCAAAAATAGTTTTGAGTGGTTTGAAATATGGAATGAATCTAACCGAGAATAGAAATGAACTGACAATATCTGTCTTCTCAAATGTTCCACAATGTGGTATAATGAGGCGTTACTGCAAATAGCTTTGCTATTTGCAAGAAGGAATAAGGTATAAAAAGGAGAATTCCCATGGGACGTAAGTGGGCGAATATCGTTGCGAAGAAAACCGCTAAAGACGGCGCAAACTCAAAAGTCTATGCTAAATTTGGCGTTGAAATTTATGTTGCTGCTAAGAAGGGAGATCCAGATCCTGAGACCAACGCAGCTCTCCGTTTTGTAGTGGATCGGGCTAAGCAAGCGCAAGTACCGCGTCACGTTATTGATAAGGCGATTGACAAGGCTAAAGGGAATACCGACGAGACGTTCGTGGAAGGTCGCTACGAAGGCTTCGGCCCAAATGGTTCCATGATTATCGTCGATACCCTGACATCAAATGTCAACCGCACTGCAGCCAATGTTCGTACAGCCTATGGTAAAAACGGCGGAAATATGGGTGCCTCAGGTTCCGTTTCTTACCTGTTTGACAAAAAAGGGGTCATCGTTTTTGCTGGTGATGACGCAGATGCTGTCTTTGAGCAATTGCTAGAAGCAGATGTAGAAGTGGACGATGTCGAAGCAGAAGACGGCACTATCACAGTTTATACCGCTCCAACAGACTTGCACAAAGGGATTGAAGTGTTGCGTGCAAACGGCGTTGAAGAATTCCAAGTGACCGAGCTGGAAATGATTCCGCAGTCAGAAGTCGTTTTGGAAGGCGACGACCTTGCTACTTTTGAAAAATTGTACGACGCCCTCGAAGATGATGAAGACGTCCAAAAAATCTACACCAATGTCGAAGGATTTTAATCAAAACCACCCGTCTAACGGGTGGTTTGAACAAGGGCTATAAGCCCATATTGCCAGCCAGCGCCTAAAGACGCTGGCTTTCACTTTGTTCAAGCCTCATCGCTCTTG
>CAUTON010000084.1:0-6155 GCA_963539895.1 uncultured Streptococcus sp.
TGTTTTTAACGTAGTCCGCGTGTCCTGGAGCGTCGATGTGAGCATAGTGACGTTTTTCAGTTTCATACTCAACGTGTGCAGTATTGATAGTGATACCGCGTTCGCGTTCTTCTGGAGCAGCATCGATAGACGCATAGTCTTTTGGTTGGTTAACTGATGAAGGCAAGCGACGTGCCAATACAGTTGTGATAGCTGCAGTCAAAGTAGTTTTACCATGGTCAACGTGTCCGATAGTACCAATGTTAACGTGTGGTTTACTACGATCGTATTTTTCTTTTGCCATTTTGGGAAAAGCCTCCAATAAAATATATTTTATAGATAGACAGTAGGCAATACGGTCTAACTTTACCTTACTATTCTATCAAAATGTAGGATAAATGCAAGCTTTTTCTATCGTTTTTCCAATTATTCCGCTTCTAAGTCATAGTAGGGTTGGTTTTGGACAGAGGCTCCAATACTGGAAGCATACAGCCATTCTGCACTTTCTAATTGCTCAAAATTTTCAGCTTTTCCTGTCAGGATGACTCCTGCAAAGGTCATCTGCTCCACTTCTTCTTGATTTGTAAAATCAATTTCTCCATATTTTTCGATATAATTTTTAAGTTCTGTCTTGTGGTCGTAGTCGCCTGTGTAAAAAGTACTATCCGAATCGACCACTGCCTGCATATTTTGAATCATCATTTCAGCCCAACCAAGAATTTCATTTTCCTCATCTGAAGCAGTTAATTCTGGGGATTTTAAGCCATATAATTGGTCTACACGGAAACTAGCCGTGTCCAAGTCTGAATCAGTCCCTATCCAATAAAAATTAACCTTGAGATTATCAGGCAACATCTCCTGAATCTCTGCATAGGTATAGTCCTTGTCAAAGGTCAAAGCTACTTCGACTAACTGATTTTCCATTTCCTTGACTAATCCAATTTCATCTTTTGTCACGATAAAGACATAGCCATCATCTTCTACCTTGTTTACGTTGAAAAACATCGGTAGTCTGGTTCTGGAACCTCTGTCGTAAGCTCCATCAGTGGTAAATGCTGGGCTATCTTGCGTTAAGTCATAGTAAGTCGCAAATGGTGTATAAGCCTCTTCGTAGTCTCCGTATTCAACCATGACACCGTCTATATCTTTGAATCGATCTGCGTGGAAAACACCCGTCAAAAGAGTGTCAGGTTTAAAATAAAGAGAGTCCACCGAAATATTTGGATAGGCTATTTCAGACAAGGTCTCGAATTCATCCATAGCTGTCTGCGCTTGACGGCTCACCATCGCTTGAATGCCTTTGTAGGCTACTGCTACAATGACCAAAAAGCTGAGAATGCTAATCGAAACTGTTTTAAACAGATTTTTTCTCTTTTTTTTCTTAGCCAATTTTTCTAAGTTGTCCATTGCTTGTTCACTTTTATAAATCACCATGATTGTATCCATCCTTTTCTAATTGTTTCTTAAGAGCTTGACGCCCTCGCATCAGCGTTACCTTGATAGAAGAAATACTGCGCCCTGTTACTTGCCGGATTTCTTCCATCGAAAAACCTTGGAGATAGTACAAATCCAACACCTCCTGATAGGAACTTTTCAGATGTTGAATAGCCGTATAGAGAAAGTCAAAATCAGCTTCATCTGCCCGTTGCAGCTGCTCTTGGGGAATGAATTCTTTTTGCAGAATCTCCTGATATTTGCGGTCTCTTCTGTAGAGGTCAATATAGCGGCGAACCGCTGTCCGATACATCCAGGCCCGAATCTTATCGGCAGGAAGAATCACTTCAGCTTCTAGTAACTGGACAAAAACATCCTGCACGACGTCTTGGGCCTGGCTGCCTGGCACTCCTGATTTCATCAAATAACCGATGATTTCCCCTGCGATTCCTATCAGTTCTTTTTCATAAGCGTCTAAGCGAATCTCCCTCACCTCCTTACACTAGTATAACGAATGACGATTGAAAATGGTTACAAAAAGCAAAAAATCCGAGACGAATCCCAGATTTTCGTGTTTAACCAGAGTTACGGAGTCCAGTTGCAATTCCGTTGATGGTGATGTGAATCATATTCTGTTGGTCTTGACTGAGTTCGCCCTTACGAAGACGGTTGATCAGTTCAATTTGAATGTAGTTGAGCACATTGAAGTAAGGCAAGCGGTAATCGAGACTGGCTTTCAGTGATGGTAATTCTGCCAACAACTGGTCATTTTGCTCGATTTCTAAGATGATATTTTTGGTCAGTTGCCACTCATCTAAGATGATGTTGAAGACATCTTTGACCGCTTCGTCTTCACACATTTTCGCATATTCAAAGGCGATATTCATATTGGACTTAGAGAGCACCATGTCGACATTGGACAAAAGCGAACGGAAAAATGGCCATTCTTGATACATTTTTTGAAGGAGAGAGAGGTTCCCTTCTTCTTTATCGATAAAGTGTTTGAAACTAGAACCTACGCCATACCAACCTGGCAACATGATACGATTTTGGGACCAAGTGAAAACCCAAGGGATAGCACGCAGACCACCGATTTCGGTAATGGTTTTACGAGCTGCCGGACGAGAACCGATGTTGAAGCTGGATACTTCCCGAATCGGACTTGCCGCAAAGAAGTAATCGTAGAAATGTGGATTGTCAAAGACCAGTTCACGATAAATATGGTAGCTATCTTCTACAATACCATCCATAGCAGCACGATAGCTCTCCAAATCAGCTGCATTGGTAATCAGCTGGGTCACCATCCGTTCAAGAGAGGCAGATACCAGCATTTCCAAATTGTAGTAGGCAGCATCCTTGTTACCATACTTGTTGCCAATCACTTCCCCTTGCTCTGTCAAGCGGATACGGTCTTTTATAGAGCCAAATGGTTGCGAAGTGATGGCATCATATGATGGACCCCCACCACGACCGACCGTTCCCCCACGACCATGGAAGAAGGTAATTTTCACACCGTGCTTGTCGCCAATTTGCGTCAACTCATTTTGTGCCTTGTAGAGGGTCCAGCCAGATGCTAAGTAACCACCATCTTTGTTGGAATCTGAATAACCCAGCATGATTTCTTGGTAATCATGGTTGGCTGCAATCCATTTCTTCACGATGTCGTAGCTGAGGTATTCCTCCATGATGGCCCGCGAATTATCCAAGTCTGCGATGGTTTCAAAGAGAGGCACAATCTGCACACGCGCTTTTTCTGTATCGACTAAGCCTACTTCTTTTAAGAGCACAGCTAGTTCAAACATGTCAGACACACTTTCAGTATGGGAGATGATGTGCTGTTTGATGATTTCGTCGCCTAATTTGTCTTTGAGCTCACGAGCAGTTTTGAAAATAGCCAATTCTTTTTGGAGCTGTTCGGATTTTTCAACATGGGTAGAGGAAAGGGTACGAGGGTCTTCTGTCAGCTGTTTGAGCAGGACCGCTACTTTTTCTTCTTCTGACAAACTGCTATAGTCGTCAACGATATTGGCAGCTTTAAGGAGTTCTGCCACACTTGCCTCGTGGACACTGGAGTCCTGACGCATATCAATACTTGCTAGGTAGAAGCCAAAAACATCCACAGCCTGCAACAATTCTTCAAAATCACCAGACAGTAAGGCTTCGTCATCATTCTGAATAAGAGAATCCTTAATCAGAAGCAAATCAGCTTTAAAGGCTGCAGCAGTCTGGTAGGCTGGCAGTTCATGCTCTTCCGCCTCGGAGACCAGATGAGACATGTGATTTTGCAGGTAATTAGCCACCAAACCACTGACCTCATTTCGACTAGAGGTCAGGTCTGTACGCACTTCTGACAGTGGCGAATCATTGCGGACTCTACGCACGTTGTGCATGTTCAACAGGGTCTGAATCAGCTTAGACTGAATATAATAGAAGGCCCGACGGTAAGGCTCATTTTCACGGAACACGGATGTGTCGCCAGACAAGTTGGCCATTTCTTCCACTTCTGGCGTGATTGTAGTCAGAGCTGTAGAGAGCGAGAAGGAACGATAGAGTACGTTGAGTTTTTCAATGTAGTAATTGAAAATCACTTCACTCTGAACATTGGCTGAAAGGGCCAGAGTTTCGGCAGTGACAAAAGGATTTCCGTCACGGTCGCCACCAATCCACATGCCCATTGTGATAGGACGAGGATTTTGCAATTCAAGACCATGTTCAGCTGCAAGGGTGCGGTATTCAGCAGTTAATTTTGTAATGGCAGGAATCAGAGAGCTATTGTAATACTCCATGACATTGGTGATTTCGTTTTTCACCTTGAGTTTTTTATCGCGGATAATGTCGGTCTGCATGATAATTTCAACATAGCGACGCAGGTCGGCATGCCATTTTTTCTCATTGATAAGACCAAGTTTCACATCGCGGTATTTCCGCAAGAGAACATGGATATGATTGGTTAAATCCAGCATGGTTTTGCGCTGCACCTGAGTGGGGTGAGCTGTCAGTACCGGCACAACATTGAGGTGCTCGAGAATTTCTTGGGCTTCAGGATTTTGGGCTACGACATCTAGCGTTGTTGATATTTTTCCGAGATAATCGTTGTTAATATTGTTTTGACGATTGATTTCATAAGCCAAATCCACATCCTCTGAGATGTTAATCAAGAGTGGAAGCACAGAGAAATAACGTGAAATCACTTCTAACTCATCATTGGTCAAGGTAGCAATAATTTGATTCAACTCTTGATAATGGTCGTTGGAGGACAAATCAACCAATTCCAAAATTTTATCAAAAGTTTCAGCTGGCAGCATATTTTTGGCTACATCGGTCAAGGTTGCTGTCAAAATTTTGATTTCATCTTGAATCACTTCTTTGTTGTTATAGTTTTCGAGTTTTTGAATAGACATAGTTCACCTCATTTTTATAAGACTAGTGAAAGGATGTTTGCTGAATTTCTTCGTGGATGAGCTCCCGCTTTTCATTGGCATCAACATTGAGCACAAAGCCAATCCCAATGGAAATAATCAACAGACTACTACCGCCGTAAGAAAGGAAGGGGAAGGTCACTCCAGTGGCAGGAATCAGACCTGAAATTCCTCCGACATTGACGAAGGTTTGAACCAGTAGCATTCCGCCAAACCCAAGAGCCAGCATGGAATTAAAGGGATCACGCGCTCGGATACCTACGATAAAAATCCGCAATATCAAAAAGAAGAGGATGGCCAATATCAAACTAGCGCCGATTAGTCCCAACTCTTCGATAACGATTGAAAAGGCAAAGTCGGTATGGGCTTCTGGTAAGTAACCATTTTTCTCGATGGAATTTCCCAAACCGAGGCCAAACCAACCGCCATTACTCATGGCATAGTAGGAATTGATCAGCTGTAGACCTGAGTCCGTTGAATCCTCAAAAGGATTAAAGAAGGCTGAGAACCGTTTAGCGATATAACCGATACCTGGAATCCCAGCAATCTTGTCAACCCCAACAAGGCTGATTGTCCCAAGCAGGGCTACCGAAGCGGTCACAACAGCGGCCAATCCAGCAGAGAACCAGCGATATGCGACACCACTCGAGGCAACAACTATCAGCATAATCAGAGCGATAATCGTGGCATTCCCAAAATCGGGGAGAGTTGCAACCAAGCCAAGAAGAACCAGACTAACCAGTCGCCAATCATTGAGCTTACGTGGAAACCATTTCCCTTTGGTCAGTGCTTGATAGTCATAGGTGCCAATTTCTCCCTGTATTTTTGCAAACTTATGCGCTAAATACCAAATGATAATGAGTTTGAGATACTCTGCCGGCTGCAAGCCGACCCCTCCAAACCGGATCCATCCGTATGCCCCATTGACCGCGGGGAAAAAGCGCGAGGCAATCAAGAGGGCCCCTTCAACCAAGATAACAGCGTTGACCACGAAGTTTTTACGCAGGAAGCTGAGCCGCATGCGATAAATGACAATGATAGCCACCAAGCTGACTCCAAAAAAGGCTGCCTGTCTGATAACAGAATATAAGGGGTCAACCCCTTCTTCGATATGGGCGGCACTGGTCGTGGAATACACGATAATCAGCCCTACCACTGATAAAATCAAATAGGGAATCAAAATCGAGTAATTCAAGAGGTGCCGTTTATCAATTTTCATATTCATAAACACCTAAATTCTAAATTCTACAGTGGTAATATTATACCACACTTAGAGTAAATTGACGAACAATTTTCAGACGATTCTGAATAAATATGTCAAAA
>CAUTON010000085.1:0-5994 GCA_963539895.1 uncultured Streptococcus sp.
TACAACAAAATGCTCTAAGATTTTAAAAGAATTTTTCAAAGCCTGCTTTTGCGGGCTTTTTGTGTTAAAGGAGGAGAGAGATGACAGTTGGATTGGTACTAGAAGGTGGCGGTATGCGGGGGCTCTACACGGCTGGAGTGCTGGATGCTTTTTTGGATGCGGGGATAAAGGTAGACGGCATCGTCTCGGTGTCTGCTGGTGCCCTTTTCGGGGTCAATTTCTTGTCCAAACAGCGCGGTCGTGCTATTCGTTATAATAAAAAGTATGCTAAACACCCCAACTACATGGGTTTTCGTTCTTGGCTCACGACAGGTAACATGGTCAACAAGGACTTCACCTACTACACCATCCCCTTTGAGCTGGATGTCTTTGATCAGGAGACCTTTGCAGCATCTGGTGTCCCCTTTTACGCCACGGTGACCAATGTGGAGACGGGCCTACCTGAGTATCATTTGGTGACAGACGTTTTTGAGCAGATGGAGACCTTTCGCGCTAGCTCCGCTTTGCCACTTGTTTCCAAGATTGTCGAAGTCGATGGCAAAAAATATATGGATGGTGGCTTATCGAATTCGATTCCAGTTGATTTTGCCAAAAGTCTAGGCTTTGACAAGCTCATCGTCATCTTGACCAGGCCCAAGGAATACCGTAAGAAAGCATCTAGTGGCCGTATCTACAAGCTCTTTTACGGCAAGTATCCTAATTTTGTCAAGGTGGCCTCAAATCGCTACCAGCAGTACAATGACAGACTGGACCAGATTGAGCAGATGGAAGCAGATGGACAGATTTTGGCCATTCGGCCAGAGCAAGCTCTGGAAATCGGTCGGCTGGAAAAGAATACCGACAAGATGGATGAAATCTATGAGAGGGGGCTGACAGATGGGCAAGCAATCCTACCAGACTTGCAGGCATATCTGGCAGATGATAACCCTACACTAGATATTTAGGTGAAAATTTCAATTCCAGCTAGACTTATGACTGGCAAGGTGTAGTATAAATTCGTTAAACTATTTCAAACTTCTGAAGTCAGAAATAGATGCAAGCCTTTTTATGCGTACGATGTGAAGAGAAGTCAGACAGTTCTGCCATTTCCTAGAAAACATGATATAATAAGAAGACTATATTTTTCTAATGGAGAGAGACATGGCAACTTATAACCATAAAGAAATCGAGCCTAAGTGGCAAAAACACTGGGCGGACAATCATACCTTTAAGACAGGAACAGATGCGTCAAAACCTAAGTTTTATGCGCTAGACATGTTCCCTTATCCATCAGGAGCAGGGCTTCACGTAGGACACCCAGAAGGCTATACGGCAACCGATATTCTCGGCCGTTTCAAGCGTGCGCAAGGCTATAATGTCCTTCACCCAATGGGTTGGGATGCTTTTGGCTTGCCTGCTGAGCAATATGCCATGGATACAGGGAATGACCCTGCGGAATTCACGGCGGAAAATATTACCAACTTCAAACGTCAGATTAACGCCCTTGGCTTCTCATACGACTGGGACCGTGAAATCAATACAACCGATCCAAATTACTACAAGTGGACACAGTGGATTTTCACCAAATTGTACGAAAAAGGCTTGGCCTATGAAGCCGAAGTCCCTGTCAACTGGGTCGAAGAGCTGGGCACAGCCATCGCCAATGAAGAAGTCCTGCCAGACGGCACCTCTGAACGTGGTGGCTACCCAGTTGTTCGAAAGCCTATGCGCCAATGGATGCTGAAAATCACAGCTTATGCGGAGCGTTTGTTGAATGACTTGGAAGACCTTGATTGGCCGGAATCTATCAAGGATATGCAGCGCAACTGGATTGGTAAATCAACGGGTGCCAACGTCACTTTCAAAATCAAGGATACGGACAAAGACTTCACTGTCTTTACTACACGTCCTGATACCTTGTTTGGTGCCACTTATGCTGTTTTAGCTCCTGAGCATGCCTTGGTCGATGAGATTGCGACCGCTGATCAAGCTCAAGCCGTGGCTGACTACAAACGCCAAGCTAGCCTCAAGTCTGATTTGGCCCGTACTGACCTGGCCAAGGAAAAAACAGGTGTTTGGACAGGAGCCTATGCCATTAACCCTGTCAATGGGAAAGAAATTCCAATTTGGATTGCGGATTACGTCCTGGCTAGCTATGGAACAGGTGCCATTATGGCAGTGCCTGCTCACGATGAGCGCGACTGGGAATTTGCCAAACAGTTTGATCTGGACATCCTTCCAGTCCTCGAGGGCGGCAATGTCCAAGAGGCTGCCTTCACCGAAGACGGTCTCCACATCAACTCTGATTTTCTAGATGGTCTTAATAAGGCTGACGGAATTGCCAAAATGGTGGCATGGTTGGAAGACAATGGTGTCGGTCAGGAAAAAATCACCTACCGCCTGCGCGACTGGCTCTTTAGCCGTCAGCGTTACTGGGGTGAGCCAATTCCGATTATCCATTGGGAAGACGGCACATCTACAGCTATTCCAGAAGAACAATTGCCGCTGGTATTGCCAGTAACCAAGGATATTAAGCCATCTGGAACGGGGGAAAGTCCACTTGCCAATTTGACAGATTGGTTAGAAGTGACGCGTGAAGATGGGGTCAAGGGGCGTCGTGAGACCAATACTATGCCACAATGGGCTGGTTCAAGCTGGTACTTCCTTCGTTATATTGACCCACACAATGATGAAAAGTTAGCAGATGAAGATCTGCTCAAACAATGGTTACCGGTTGATATTTATGTCGGTGGTGCCGAGCATGCGGTACTCCACCTGCTCTATGCTCGTTTCTGGCATAAATTCCTCTATGATATCGGCGTGGTGCCAACCAAAGAGCCATTCCAGAAACTCTTTAACCAAGGGATGATTTTGGGAACCAGCTACCGCGATCATCGTGGTGCACTTGTGGCAACGGATAAGGTTGAAAAACGTGACGGTGGCTACTTCAACATCGAGACGGGAGAAGAGCTGGAACAAGCACCTGCTAAGATGTCGAAATCCCTCAAAAATGTTGTCAACCCTGACGATGTGGTAGAGCAGTACGGTGCGGATACCCTCCGTGTCTATGAAATGTTTATGGGTCCACTTGATGCTTCGATTGCTTGGTCTGAAGAAGGCCTCGAAGGCTCTCGTAAGTTCCTGGACCGTGTCTATCGCCTCATCACTTCTAAAGAAATCGTTGTGGAAAATAGCGGAGCTTTGGACAAGGTCTACCATGAAACGGTTAAGTCCGTAACGGAGCAGATTGAAGGGATGAAATTTAACACCGCTATCGCTCAGCTCATGATTTTTGTCAATGCTGCCAACAAAGAAGACAAACTCTTTGTGGATTACGCTAAAGGATTTGTACAGCTGATTGCCCCATTCGCACCGCACTTGGGAGAAGAACTCTGGCAAGTTCTGACAGCATCTGGAGAGTCTATCTCTCACGTTGCTTGGCCTGTTTGGGATGAATCAAAACTCGTAGAAAACGAAATCGAAATCGTTGTCCAAATCAAGGGCAAGGTCAAGGCGAAACTCATCGTACCAAAAGATGCTAGCCGCGATGAATTGGAACAACTGGCTCTGGCCAACGAGAAAGTCCAAGCCGAAATCGCAGGCCAAGACATTGTTAAGGTAATTGCAGTTCCAAACAAATTAGTTAATATCGTGATTAAATAAGCAAAAAGAAGCCGAGAGGCTTCTTTTTATAATATGTGAATTTAGTTGGGATAGACATAACCAATGCTCACTTCGTTATTGGGGTTGAACCAGCCGCGGTAATTCCCCACCGTCATATGTCCAGCATAGTTGGATTCGACTACTTGGATGAGTGACCCGTTAATCGCTGTGACGACAGCCACATGTCCATAGTAACCGCCAGTCCAAACCATCAGTGCTCCAACTCGGGGAGTGGTACCAACTTTATAACCCGCTTTTTGTGCAGAATCAAGCCACTGCGCAGCATTTCCCCAATAATTTCCTACCCAAGGTGCGACTTCTTTTGCACCCCAGGTACATTGGCCTACTGGATAGGTATTGGCTTCAACGACACGATGATTCGTCGAAACTTGAAAGGTAAAAGCTCCCAAACCTCGGCCTGCTTGATAGACGTGGAGGTGGTATTTGCCAGTTCCTTTGTGCTGAAGAATAGAGAAATTACTAGTGTAGGCTCGGTCAGCAGACTGAGTAGCTGTGTACCATTTGAGGTCGTCCTGCCCATTTTCATCGGACCAGACAGCATAGGATACAGTCCCAGAACCGTATACATTGTCAATAGTAGTTGTGAAATTGCCCTTTCCAGAAAAATCTGTAGTGACCTTCAGCGGTAATTGGGCAGAGGTCAGGTCAACCGTCTCAGCCACGTAGCCTGATTTTGTGCCATCTGTATAGGTGATGTAGACGTGATTTTGATAGATTCCTGTCAGATTTTTTTGCTCTTGAAAATCTACTTTGGTAATGTAGGTCCCGTTTTGATTGGTGGCCGTTCGCCATTTTATATTGGATTGGTCAGTTGCCGACCAGCTAGCGACCTGTACAGATTGTACAGTTTTTCCCGCAACGGAAGGAGTGATATTTACTTGGTAGGTCCCTTTCACAGCCTGGAGATTTGTAATGGAAAGTTGAGGGGTGGTGTTGGGAAGATGAGCTTTTTCAACAAGAAATTGACTAGAAGCCGTTATGGATGTGCTTGTTTGCTGCAATTCTTTTACATAAGCGTGCACGTGGTAGGTTCCAGTTGTCAATTTATGATTTTTCAGCGGAGCGCGGACACTGTAGCTTCCATCGCTATTTCGAGTCGCTGTATACCAAACCAAATCGTCTTGCCCGTTCTCTGCGGACCAGATTGGAATTCGGACAGACGTTGTTGTGGAAGGTAAATTTTGCACTTGAACATCTAAATATCCAGCTTCAGAAATGGATGAAACTAGAGTAATTGCTGGCTTTGCAAAATTGATTTTTGTACTGTCAATCAACTTTTCCTGCCCATCTACTACTTGATAGGTTTCGATTGCATATTCACCATAGCCCGAGTGCTCAGACAGCAGAATTTGACTTGCAGCTTGAGTAGCTGTGTACCAATTTAAATCAGCATTCCCATCTTTTGTGGACCAGACTGCGAAGCGCACGTCAGAAGTGGCAGCTCCTTGGCTAAAGTTGTAAGCCAGAGTGACTTTTTGTCCATCTTGCTGGCTTGCTAGACTTCCTGGGCTGATTGCAGGTACAGTTTTCTGTGACTCAGTTGCGGTTTCGATCTTGGTTGCAGACTCTGAGGTATCAGAAAAAGGAACTTCCGTAGTTGTAGATGACGGCGTACTCGTCGTGGACGTGGTAGTCTGCGTTGTACTGTCACTAGTGTTGGCAAAGACTTGCGGAACAGCCAAAGTAGCCGACAACAGCACAGCTGAACAGAGAAGAATTGATTTATATTTTTTCATTAAAAACCTCCTAACTAATTATTCGTGAAAACAAAAAGAAATATTTTGAAACCGATAAAAATTTTCATGAATATTTACAAAAATATAATAGTGACATAAATGTCCTGTTGTGCTAGGATTATTTTTTATACAATAGGATTATAAATAAAACATATCAAAAGGAGATTGTTAAAATGAAAAAAATGTTTTTGAAACTGTTGCCATACTTGCTTGTGGGAGCTATTGTAGTAGAAAAAGTACTGATGAGCGGGGATGGGGCTTGGTGGTGGCCGATGGGGTTATGATAGCTTAACGATAGTGTGCGTAAACGAGACTTACAAATTTGTAGGTCTTTTTTTGCGAAAATAATAATTATTGTACCTTTGTCAATGATGTGAGACCATAAAAGTTATTATGAAGATCACTATTTGTTAAGCTTTACTAGGAGCGAGCTCCTAGTAAAGCTTTTCTGATATCGATAGGAGATTTCCATCCTAAAGTCTGCATAGGAAGTCGATTGGAACGATAAAGATAATTTTTCATCTGCTTGATAAGATCATCATAAGAACCTGTATTCACAAAAAATGTTAAACTAAAGATATGACAAGAAAACCAT
>CAUTON010000086.1:0-5925 GCA_963539895.1 uncultured Streptococcus sp.
TAAAGATTGTCCTTTGAACTCTCCGTTAGAAACTGTCGATATCCCATTAGGGTGGGCAGAAATAGCCCATAATTCTCCAGTCTTATCACTTGGAATATCATATCCAAATTCAGATTTAAGGCGATTTCCACCCCAGATTTTCTCACGCATTTTTGGGTTCTAAAAAAAGTATTTCACCCATATAAACTCCTTTTTATCAAAAAAGTGAGTAGTTTGAAACAAAGCAACTCACTTAGTAGAACATTTAATTTTAGTTCTTTTCTTTACATAAATTGTCATAGCAGATAGAAATTCGTCATAGAGATTGACTGCTTTGTAGGTTTGAAAGGTGGGGAAGTCTTTTATCAGCTGGTAGCGCTGGGGAATTTGCCGTTGGTCCCCAATCTGATAGTCTGGATTCATGAGGATAAAATCCTGAGTAAGCTGCCACTCCTGCACGTAGCCCAAGGGTCTCAGATGATAGCGGATTCCGTCGATTATTTTACTAGGCTTGCGCCAATGGGCATGGCCAAAGACCACATCTGTAATATTTGGATAATGCTGAAAGAGTTCATTATAGGCTGGGCTACCCAAAAATGCATTGAGAAAACCAAATTCAGGATCTGGCATAATAAAGTCACTGTGTGGCACGACGTGCATAGCGACGATGACAGGACCATTCAATTGATCCAAAACTTTTTTGACGGCTACTATGCTGTCTCGCGTCAGCGCTGGATCTGACTGAGATCGAGAAAATTGACGGTCAAACCAGAAACGGGCCTTGTTTTCCAAATGCTGGTCAAGAGAAATCTCTGGACAAAAGGTATAATCATACCAACCGTCAAAGGTGACAAGGTTGATCCCTCCCAGCTGATAGACTTGGATAGGATGCGCAGCTATATCCTTCTGGCTCATCTTAAGCAGCTCATGATTTCCCAGATGGAAGGTAGTCGGTAGGTATTGCCGCATCAGGTTGATAAAGGGCACTGTCACTGCATGATAATCGTTTGAAATATCGCCAGCCAGATGGAGATGATTGATTTTTTGGTCTTGCAGGACTTGTAGAAGCGTTTGAAGTTCGAGAGTTCCGAATTGGTTGATATCGATGTGAAGGTCACTCATAATAGCTAATTTTGTCATAGATTTATTGTAGCACAAAAAGAAGACAAGCTCCTAAAAGGAAAACTTGTCTATTTTTTTATTCATAACGCAGGGCTTCGATAGGGTCCAATTTAGAGGCTTTATTAGCCGGCAGGACACCAAATATAATACCAACGGCAGCCGAGAAGGCAATTGCTCCAATCACAACTGCTGGAGATATAATTGGTGATAGACTTTCACCCATCAGATGCAGGGCACCGACTATCGCCACCAATCCTTGTGCAATCAAGAGTCCAATCACTCCGCCCAAGCTGGTCAAGACCATCGCCTCAATCAAGAACTGAGCCAAAATGTCGCTGCGAGTAGCACCTAGGGCCTTGCGTAGACCAATCTCACGAGTCCGCTCAGTGACAGATACCAGCATGATATTCATGACACCAATACCACCAACCAAGAGAGAAATTCCTGCTACTGATCCGATGAAAATGGTAATCATGGACATTTCTTGCTTAAAGCTGTTGATGACAGAACTGAGGTCGTAGATTTCGTACTTAGCTTCTTTTAATCCTGTAGCTTGGGTCAGGTAGTCTGCTGCTGCTTGACCAACTTCGCTAGCACGGGCAATATCCTCAACGTAGACATAGATAGAGGCATTTTCAGAAAGGCCTTCTTCTGCAGCTAGTTGAGTATTGGTCATGATGGCATTGCCATCTGTCTGCATGCCATACATAGCAGTCCCAGCATTCGGGTCTTCATAGACTCCGACAACCAGATAAGAATGATTTTTGTAGCTTACGGTCTGGTTGAGCGACGCCTCTACATTGCCAAACAGTTTTTCAGCCAGAGCCTTGTCCAACATGATAACACGAGAGAATTCTTCATAGTCATTGTCGGTAAATAGACGACCTGCAAGCACCTTGTACTTTTTAACATCAAAGTAGGTTTGGTTAATTCCTGTTACATAGACATTATCAGATTTTTTTCTACCATATGATACTTCACCAGAAGAATTGTTGGTCGTGTAATAATTGGACACCCCATCAACAGTCAGGAGACCTTCAAGGTCTTGTTTGGTCAAGACGGGTTCTGTTTCGTTGGAAATTTCTTCTGAGGTGTAGTTGGTAATCATCCCATCTCCAGTCACAGTTTCTACCGTATTGGTGAAATAAACCTGCACTTCCCGCTGGTCGCCGCCTAGAGCGTCTTCCAGACTAGCGGACATTCCATTTCCCAGAGCGACGATGACAACGACTGCCGCCACCCCGATGATAATCCCCAGCATGGTGAGCAGAGACCGCATCTTGTGGGCCAGAATGGATTTTAGCGCGAACTTCCAATGTTCCATCTAGACCACCTCCTTGCTATTATCTTCCGTGATGATACCATCACGCAGGACGATGGTCCGATTAGCATAGGCTGCAATTTCAGGCTCGTGAGTAACCATGATGATGGTCTTTCCTTCCCGATTGAGCTCCGTCATCAGGTCCATAATCTGCTCACCCGTCTTGGTATCAAGGGCTCCTGTCGGCTCATCGGCTAGGATAATGGATGGATCGTTGACCAGCGCACGCGCGATAGCAACCCGCTGTTTTTGCCCACCAGATAATTCCGAAGGCAGGTGGGTCATCCGTTCAGCCAGTTCAACTTTTTCCAAAAATTGTTTAGACAAGGTTTTGCGCTTTGCGGCGGGCACACCTGCATAGATGAGAGGCAATTCAACATTTTGCAGAGCATTGAGCTTGGACAGGAGGAAAAATTGTTGGAAAACAAAGCCAATCTGACCATTGCGCACAGCTGCTAATTTTTTCTCATTGAGGTGACTGACTTCGGTATCTTCTAGAACATACTCTCCTGTTGTTGGACGATCTAATAGTCCGATGATGTTCATCAGAGTTGATTTCCCAGAGCCCGATGGTCCCATGATAGCGAGAAATTCTCCTTCTGCGACTTCCAGCGAAATATTTTTTAAAACTTGGAGTTCTTGGTCACCATTTCGATAAGATTTGGTAATATCGGTTAGTTTAATCAAGGGTTTCTTCTTCATAGGCTGAAACCTCTTTTCCGTCTTCTAGGTCACTGGTTGGATTGGAGATCACGTGGACACCAGCTTCCAAACCAGCTGTGATTTCTTGCTGGGTCGCATCCGCGCTACCAAGTGTCACTGCTACTTTTGCCACTTTGCCATTGTCATCATAAGTCCAAACATAGTCACCGTCTTCCTCCGTTACGATGGCTGTCACTGGCACGAGCACATAGCTGGTCTGGTTGACAACTTCGATGCTGACATTGAAACCTTGCTTGAGCTCCGCGATGTCGCTTGTAATAGCCACTTTGAAGGGATAGCTCGCTGAGCTGGTGGTAGCACCTGTAGACGTAGCAGCACTTGCTGAACTGTCCGCTGGATATTCTGAAATATAGGTAATCTTGCCAGTCCAAGACTTGTCAGGATACACCTTTGAAGTGATGATGACTTCTTGGTCTTTTTGTACATTGGCCAGCTCATACTCGGACAAGTTGCCAGTGACTTCTAGGCTACCTTGGTTGACAATATGCACAACCGTTTGGTTGGTACTGGTATTGGATTTGGATACGGATGAATTCACTTCGACAACTGTACCAGCTGCTGTGCTGGTCACGGTTGCTTCATTGAGGGCAGCTTGTGCCTTGGCAACGGCTGCTTCAGCATCCGCATAGCTGTCATTGAGATCAGCGAGTTGATTATCTACACTGGTTTGAGCAGAGGCAATCGCACTGCTGTCCGTTGCATCATCCCCTGTCAAATCCACCGTTTGTCCTGTTGTCCGCAATTGGTAGATTTGGCGGCCAATCTTATCGCGAGCCCGCACTGCAGTATCAAGGTCTGCCTGCAAGGTAGTGGTGTCGTATTGGACCAAGGCTTGACCTGCTGTCACTTGGTCACCTTCTTTGACCTTAATTTCTGTAATGTCTCCTTTTGAGGCATCATAGTAGACATACTGCTCTTCTGCGGCCGAAACAGTCCCCGCTAGCAAGGTGGTAGAGGCAATCGAGCCTTCTGCAGACACCGCATACGTATAGCTCACTTCGCCATCTGTCTCAGTGCTGCTACCTGTCCCTCTCATACCGAGCCAGAGCCCTCCTCCAACAATCGCTAAAATAAGGGCAGCTAGCCCTGAAAATAAAGCGATTTTCGCCTTTTTACTTTTAAACATATATTTCTCCTTTTCTTTGTATCTTTGTACTAAATACATAATACATTATTACAGATTTTTTTGCAAGCATTTTCCTAAATTTATTCCCTTTTATTTTATCTTTCATTAGCTAGTTAATTCCACTTAGATTACAAACTCCGTAGCAAATTCGTGCAAGGTTTTTTGAAAAAAGATAAAATATTTGTACTAAATTGAAGGAGTTCTCAATGAAAGAATTTGATGTGATCGCAATTGGTGGTGGTTCTGGCGGGATTGCAGCCATGAACCGCGCTGGGGAGCACGGTGCAAAGGCTGCCGTGATTGAGGGAAATCTGCTGGGTGGCACCTGTGTCAATATCGGCTGTGTCCCAAAGAAAATCATGTGGTATGGCTCCACCGTCGCCGAAAGCATCCACAACTACGGACCTGAGTACGGCTTTACTGCCGAAAATGTGAGCTTTGACTTTGCCACTCTTCGTAAAAATCGCGAGGCCTACATCAGTCGCTCTCGCTCATCCTACGATGGGTCATTCAAGCGCAATGGCGTAGAGCGTATCGAAGGCTATGCCCGATTCGTCGACAAAAATACAGTCGAAGTCAATGGTGAGCTAATCAAAGCCAACCATATCGTCATCGCAACAGGTGCGCGTCCAACGATTCCAGACATTCCTGGTAAGGAATTGGGCGTCGTATCAGACGATGTCTTTGCCTGGGAAGAATTACCAAAGAGTGTAGCTGTCGTCGGAGCTGGCTACATCGCAGTCGAGATGGCTGGGCTTCTGCACGGACTGGGTGTGCACGCAGAACTCCTTGTTCGTAAGGAAGGACCTCTGCGTAACTTTGAGCCCGGCATCATCTCAGCCCTAGTGGAAGAAATGGAACGGACCAACCTGCCCCTGCATACCCACAAGATTCCTACTAAATTGGAAAAATTGGAAAATGGTCTCTTGCAGTTGACTTTTGAAGATGGCACGACTCACACAGCTGAGCAAGTCCTCTGGGCTATCGGCCGCACGCCAAATGTTGAGCAGCTCAATCTGGAAGCTGCTGGTGTCACCCTGACAGAACGTGGCTATATCGCAGTTGATGCCTATCAAAATACTGCCACACCTGGTATATATGCCATTGGAGATGTGACGGGGCATCTTGAGCTGACACCTGTTGCTATCAAGGCTGGCCGTCAATTATCTGAGCGTCTTTTCAACAACAAACCAAACGCCAAGATGGACTATGAGACAGTGCCGACCGTCGTTTTCTCCCACCCTGCTATCGGTACCGTTGGTCTGACAGAACCACAGGCTATCAAGAAATACGGCAAGGACAATGTCAAAGTCTACACCTCCAGCTTTACTTCCATGTATACCGCTTTGGGGACCAATCGGCAAGTGGCTAAGTTCATGCTCATTACCGCTGGCAGCGAGGAGAAAGTCGTAGGCCTCCATGGCATTGGCCACGGAGTCGACGAGATGATCCAAGGCTTCGCAGTAGCCATCAAAATGGGAGCAACCAAGGAAGATTTTGATGCGACGGTTGCCATTCACCCGACAGGTTCAGAAGAGTTTGTCACTATGCGTTAATCAATTAGCAATAGCTCGCCTGATTTCAGCAGGCGAATTTTCCGTCGTGTGAATGCCTGCCAGATTTAAATTGAGTGCATGCACTCAACCTCAACCAG
>CAUTON010000087.1:0-5907 GCA_963539895.1 uncultured Streptococcus sp.
GATTATCTAAATTATCGTATGAACTCTATTAAAAGACGGCATCCAGAACTAGCACCTGCTACTCCTCACAAATTACGCCATACGGGTGCTACTCTCGCCAAAAAAGCTGGACGTTCTATTGAAGAGATTTCAGAAGCTCTGACACATAGTGACCAATCCATCACTAAGACCTATATCAATACCAAAAACACAGTTAAACAAACTGCTGGAGAAACAGCATTTCGAATTGTCAATAAGCGTTGAGGGAAATTTCAGGGAAATTTTCAGGGAAACTTTTGATTTTCGAGCAAAAAAAGACACCCAAGATAAAAATCTTGAATGCCTTGAAACGTTGATATATCGCTGATAATTAACGTTTTGAGAATTGTGAAGCTTTACGAGCTTTCTTAAGACCTGGTTTCTTACGTTCAACCATACGAGCATCACGAGTAAGGAGACCAGCGCGCTTGAGTGAATCGCGGAAGTCTGGGTCTACTTGAAGCAATGCGCGAGCGATACCGTGACGGATCGCACCTGATTGACCACCGTATCCACCACCATTAACGTTTACGAAAACGTCATATGCACCTTCAGTTGAAGTCACTGCAAATGGTTGGTTGATAACAAGACGCAAGTCAGCGTGTGGGATGTACTCTTCGACATCTTTTTTGTTAACTGTGATTTTACCAGTACCTGGAACCAAACGAACGCGTGCAACAGCGTTTTTACGACGGCCAGTACCTGCATATTGTGCTTGTGCCATTATTTCTGCTCCTTTCCTCTTAGATCAATCCTGAGATATCAAGTACTTCTGGTTGTTGTGCAGCGTGAGTGTGTTCCGCTCCAACGAAGACTTTCAATTTCATGCCTTGTGCGCGTCCAAGAGTGTTGTGTGGAAGCATACCTTTAACAGATTTTTCAATCAAACGAACAGCATTTTTAGAACGAAGTTCACCAGCTGTGATTGATTTCAAACCACCTGGATGCAATGAGTGAGTGTAGTAAACTTTATCAGTTGCTTTTTTACCAGTCAATTTAACTTTTTCAGCATTGATAACGATCACGAAGTCACCTGTATCCGTGTGTGGTGTGAAAGTTGGTTTGTTTTTTCCGCGAAGTACGCTAGCAACTACTGCAGAAAGACGTCCAAGAGGTACATCAGTAGCATCTACTACGTACCATTTGCGTTCAACTTGGCCTGGTTTAGCCATAAAAGTTGTTTTGTTCATGATTTCTCCTATACGAATTCGTAATATGTGTTTACTTAGGTGATGGGTGTTCCGTCCCATCGAAGGTATTTGGAAGGTTCCGGGGCCTTTCAAATGGGGTAAACAATACCGTTTTATATAATACCAAAAAATAGGGGCCGACGTCAAGTGATTTAAGCCTAGTATTTTATTTTTCTTTGGTTTGTTGCCTCCGGAAAAGAACTGAAGTGAAATTACAACCCACTAATCGATTACCTATGTCATTCATCCCATCAACGACAGCTTTTCCCTATCGAAAGCAAGGCAATGACTCCATTTCCGGTGTGCGTTGCAATAACTGGGCCGAGCGGTTCAAGAATCACTCGCTGAACGGATGGTTCGGAGAGCAAGGTTGTCTTTACTTCTTCTGCAGTCGCTCTATCCCCTGTATAAGCAACGAGAACCGTGTCATCATCCAGGTCGGACAAGGTCAGCTGCAACATCTCGCGTATCCCTTTTTTCTTCCCACGAATTTTAGCGATTGCTGCCAATCGACCATCTGTATCAATCGCAATAAGGGGCTTAATATTGACCAAACCGCCAATCATTGCCGCCGCCTTAGACAAGCGCCCACCACGCACCAAATGATTTAAATCATCGACCAACAAATAAGTGTGTAGCCTTGGAGCCAGATTTGCAACGAGAGCAAGGGTTTGCGCCAAGGTCTTTCCTTCTTCACGCGCCTCTACCGCCTTCATGACGAGATAGCCCTCACCGATAGTTGCCCCCTTGGTATCAAACAATTCAATAATCGCTTCTGGATATTCGTCCATCACCATCTCTTTTGCAATCACCGCACTTTGATAAGTTCCTGATAAATTGGATGAAAAACCGATATAAAGCAGTGCTTCACCCGCCTTGGCCACCTCGCGAAATACTGCTTCAAACTGACCAACATTGACTTGGCTGGTTGTTGGTTTGGCTCCTGATGCCATCTTCTCTAGCAAGGTTTGACTTGAAATAGCAGCCTCACCCACTGTTTCAAAGGTGGCCCCCTCCAACTGAATGGTCAGACCCAAAACGCAAATTTCGTGTTCTTTGATATAGGATGTCGGCAAATCCGCCGTCGAATCCGTTACAATTTTAAATACCATTCCTTCTCCTTTTCCTTACAAATCAAATGTGGTACTGGGCCGAGACCTATTCCTCGCCCAAAGACTTCATCAACTCTAACTCTTGAAGTTTCGCTTGTTGGTCTTCCTTTATGGGGCTGAGTCGGGGATTGTAGAGCTCTATCCTCTCAGAGAGGCTACCGACCTCTTTGCCCATGATGTTGACCCGCTTTTCCAGTTCGCGGGCTGGTACCCGTAGCGCCCCTTGCGAGAAGATGGTCCATTGCTCATTGAGGTCACTGGTCGCCACCGAGACCGTCCATCTCCCTTCATTGAGCTGGGCAGCCAGGCGCTCGATATAGCTGTCAGCCGTCTCGTCTTCTTCGGTGAAGACGACAGTCAGATTGTAGTCCTCGTAGGTCTGCCTAGTACCTGGGACATGTAGAGCATCAAAAACGACCGTAATCTTCAGTTTTTCAAAGGAAGCATAGTCGCTTAAGCGCTGGAGTAGCAGATTTCTAGCAATATCCAGTTGCTCCTTTTTAAAAGCCGAACGTGTCTCCTCCCAAAAGGCAATCATGTTGTAGCCGTCGACGATAAGAATTTTTTCTTTCATATGCTAGAGGCGGTTGCGGTAAACTTCGTACATGAGGACTGCAGCTGCCACAGAGGCATTGAGACTCTGCACGTGCCCACTCATAGGGATGGTAATCATCTCGTCCACCTGCTTTTTGAGATTAGGGGAGATACCTCGACCTTCGTTTCCAATGATGAGAGCGACCTTGCCAGCCGTATTCCATTTGTGACTAGGTGTGCCATCCATATCCGTCCCAAAAATCCAGAAGCCTGCTTCTTTGAGCTTATCCAGAGTCTGACTGAGATTGGTCACGCGGGCAATAGGCATGTGCTCCACCGCACCTGTTGACGTTTTGGCAACAACTGGTGTCACTCCAACTGCCCGATGTTTGGGGATGATGACGCCTGAGACATTGGTCGCATCAGCCGTCCGCAGGATTGAGCCAAAGTTGTGGGGATCATTGAGCCCGTCTAAAATGAGAAGAAGGGGATTTTCTTCGTCCGCCACCTTGGTCAGTATCTCATCCAACTCTGCATAGGCATAGGCTGCCACCCGCAAGACAAAGCCTTGGTGAACTGCACCACCCGTCATCTCAGACAAGGTTTTCTTGGGTGTCCAAGAGATAGAGACCTTTTTATCCGCTGCTAGATTTTTAATCTTGTCGACGTTTTTCCCCCGAAGGTCGTCTTGGATATAGAGCTTGTTGCCTGTATTAGCCTGAAGGCTCTCTGTCACGGCATGGACGCCGTATACGATATCAGTGTTTTCCATGCTTCTATTGTAGCATATAGGATGGGGAAAAAGCGAGTATAGTCTGGATTTTCGTCATTTTTTCAAATCTTTACTCAGATATTCGATAGTACTCATTCTTCTACTGGGATCGTACAGGGATTGTCTAGTAAGTTCAATTTTCAAGACTATTTTTTCAGCACCTTTTATGGTATAATAACTGGTAGAATTTATATTTCACAGAAAAAAGAATCTAAACTGGGTAGCCAAAGTGAACCTTGCTAGAAATTTCTAGGCATAGTCTACTCAGGATGACTTCTAAAAAGAAAGGAAACACATGATTTATAAAGTATTTTACCAAGAAACAAAAGACCGTAGACCACGTCGCGAGCAGACACGCAGCCTCTACCTGGATGTCACTGCTGACAATGAGTTAGAAGGTCGCATCCAAGCACGGAAGCTGGTCGAAGAAAACACCGCCTACAATATTGAATTTATCGAATTGCTCTCAGACAATCACCTAGAATACGAAAAAGAGCATGCCGACTTTCGCATTACGGAGTTTTAACCTATGTCATCTATCAATCTAAAACCTCAAGAAGTTGGCGTCTTTGCCATCGGTGGTTTGGGAGAAATCGGAAAAAATACCTACGGTATCGAATACCAGGATGAAATCATCATCGTCGATGCTGGTATTAAATTCCCCGAAGATGATCTACTCGGGATTGACTATGTTATCCCAGACTACTCTTATATCGTTGACAATCTCGACCGCGTCAAGGGTCTCGTCATCACTCACGGTCACGAAGACCACATTGGCGGGATTCCCTTCCTGCTCAAACAGGCTAATATCCCTATCTATGCGGGACCGCTTGCTTTAGCCCTTATCCGTGGAAAATTGGAAGAGCACGGCCTCCTGCGTGATGCCACTCTCCACGAAATCAATCACAAGACAGAATTAACGTTTAAGAACTTAAAAGTCTCTTTCTTCCAAACCACCCACTCTATTCCTGAACCTCTGGGAATCGTCATCGATACCCCTCAAGGAAAAATCGTCTGTACAGGTGACTTCAAGTTTGACTGGACTCCAGTCGGTGAACCTGCTGATATCCACCGTATGGCAGCCCTGGGAGAAGAAGGTGTCCTCTGCCTCCTTTCTGACTCGACCAATGCTGAAGTTCCAACCTTTACCAATTCCGAAAAAGTAGTTGGCCAATCCATCAGCAAAATTATCGAAGGTATTAACGGACGGATTATCTTTGCTTCTTTTGCCTCCAATATCTTCCGTCTCCAACAAGCAGCTGACGCTGCCGTCAAGACTGGCCGCAAAATTGCAGTCTTTGGCCGCTCCATGGAAAAAGCCATTGTCAACGGTATCGAGCTGGGCTACATCAAAGTCCCACAAGATACCTTTATCGAGCCAAATGAGCTCAAAGATTACCCTGCTGGTGAGGTGATGATTCTCTGTACAGGTAGCCAGGGTGAGCCCATGGCTGCATTGTCACGGATCGCACACGGCACCCACCGTCAAGTGCAATTGCAACCGGGTGACACCGTTATCTTCTCCTCCAGTCCTATCCCAGGAAATACAACTGGCGTCAACAAGCTCATCAACATCCTCATTGAGGCTGGTGTCGAAGTCATCCACGGCAAGATTAACAATATCCATACCTCTGGACACGGCGGTCAACAAGAGCAAAAACTCATGCTCCGCCTGATGAAGCCAAAATACTTCATGCCTGTCCACGGCGAATACCGTATGCAGAAAATTCATGCTGGTCTGGCCGTTGACACAGGCGTCCCTAAGGACAATATCTTCATTATGGAAAACGGAGATGTCCTTGCTCTGACAAAAGACTCAGCACGACTTGCAGGGCATTTCAACGCTCAAGACATTTATGTCGATGGGAATCGCATCGGTGAAGTTGGTGCGGCCGTCCTTAAAGATCGGCGTGAACTCTCAGAAGACGGTGTTGTGCTGGCAGTCGCAACTGTCGACTTCAAGAGCCAAATGATTCTAGCTGGACCAGACATCCTTAGCCGAGGCTTTATCTATATGCGTGAATCTGGCGACCTTATCCGAGAAAGCCAACATCTTCTTTTCAACACTATTCGCATCGCATTGAAAAACAAAGATGCCAATATCCAGTCGGTTAACGGCGCTATCGTTAATGCATTAAGACCTTTCCTATATGAAAAAACTGAACGTGAACCAATCATCATCCCAATGATTCTCACACCAGATGAATAAAAGAGCTAGCGCATGCGCCAATGTCATTAAGTTAACCATGTCATGCCCATAAAAAACCTATTCTAAGCATCA
>CAUTON010000088.1:0-5871 GCA_963539895.1 uncultured Streptococcus sp.
TATCTCCCTTATCCATACAGTTTATTATTAACCCTATTATACCATAGTTCGGAAGGATATGCGTTTTATCGGAAGGGTATTTCAGCATTAACGGAAGGATATAACATCAAAAAAACTCAGTACTTTAAAAAGTGCCGAGTTATCTATTAATTATTTCTCACACACGAAAAACCATCTCTTACTGGTTTCTGTTGGTTCCTTGTCCTCAAAGTCGGCATAGAGTTTGAAGGATTTGAAGCCCGCTTGCTCTAAGAGGATATCGTAGGTCAAAAGTTCGTAAGTACGTTCCTCGTGGACTTCGTCATAGCGGGTAAATCGTCCGTCCTCATCTGCGATAAAGAAGGTCAGCTCATGGACCACCGAATGCGGAGCTTCGTCCTCGTAAGTATCCCAAACCATGGCAAAATCCTCCGCATTTTCATGGTAGGAATAGCCTGGAAACACCTCATCTGTCTGATAGGTGGAGTGAACGTCAAAGATGAAAGCACCACCATCATTTAGAGCCTGATAGACTTCCTTGAAAACATCACCGACCTCAACCTCGTCCTGCATATAGCAGATAGAGTCCGAGTAGCAGGTGACAAAGTCGTACTTCCCAGCCTGCGATAAATCCAGCATATTGCCTTGTTTAAAAGAGATGTTTTGCTTGGCAGCTTGGGCTCGCTTTTTCGCGATGTCCAGCATTTCCTGCGACAAGTCTAGCCCCGTCACCTCAAAGCCTGCTTGCGCAAAGCGGACGGATTGAACACCAGTTCCGCAAGCCAGCTCCAAGAGTTTTTTCTTGTCTTTACTTTTGGGTAAATGGCGGAGTGAAAAGTCAGTCCACAAATCGTAGAGACTGTCGTCCATGATGGCATCGTAAACTGATGCAAATTTTTCGTAGTTCTTAATCATGATACAAAGTGCGGCCGTAGGCAAAGACACAGTTGAAATAGGAGATTGACGCTGTGTGCTAGCGCACAAGGAAATCTATCTTTTCAACCCAGTCTTTAGCACGTGTTCAAATACACATTGACCTGTAGTCGCTCATTTTCCTTTCTTATTTGATAATCATCTTAGGTGATGGGGACGGTAGCGACCGACTATGTCCTTCCATGCCTCATTTTCAAGCTCCAGGCCTTGAAAATCCCCTAGGACAAAACGAAGTTCCTCGCTTTGTCCTTTTCATCACAGTGACGACTATTGCCCCCAGGCTCGCTAAAGCTCGCCTGTCCTTTCTCAAAAAATTTCTTTTGCTATTTTCGAAAAACAGCCCTGCCTGGCGGTCTTCGACCGCCATCACATTCGACAAAAAAAAGTCTTTCGACTGCTTTTGTTAGGCTAAATATCCTGTCACATCCACAATCGGTGCTTCGTGCCAGAGTTTTTCAAGGTTGTAGTGGAGACGTTCATCTTCGGTAAAGATGTGAACGATAACGTCATTGAGGTCTAGCAGCACCCATCCGTCTTTCCCTTCTGTGTGACTGGCATCACCACCAGCTTCTTTCACTTTTTCGCGGATATTATCCGCGATAGCGTCTAGCTGACGGCTGTTCATAGCTGTCATGATGACAAAATAGTCTGTCAGACTAGTCAATCCAGCCAAATCTAGGACCACAATGTCCTCGGCTCGCTTCTCATCGGCTGCTTTCACAACCACTTCCAATAGTTCTTCTTTTGTCATATCTTTCCTTAATCTTTCAAAAATGTGCAAAATGCGTTATAAGTCTCGATGGTTTGTGGATAAATGGGCAAACCTTGGTGGGCAAGATGCTCTACTGTATGGACGGTTTCAAAGGCCACAGCCTGGTCCAAATCCTGCTGCGCAACCACACGTGCTTCCTCCACCAGTGGAAAATTCCGATTATGCTCAATATAATCCGCCACGTAAAGAATCTTATCAAGCAGCGTCATCTGGGCAGCACCGACCGTATGAATCTCGATGGCTCGCAATATTTCAGAGTCGGTCAGTCTCAGTTCTTCCTTGATTTTGTAGATGCCAACTAGACCATGCCAGACATTGTTGTTCCAGTTTTTCAAATTAGGGTCAAGCTCATACTTGTCAATGAGGGCGAGAAAGTCCTCGTCAGCCACTTCCTTGGCATAATCGTGGAGAAGACCAGCTAGACCCGCTTTGGCGGGGTCTGCGCCATATCGCTCTGCCAACTGGATGGCTGCGCTCTCTACCCCCAGCACATGCTGGAATCGCTTCTCGCTCATCACTCCAGACACCTTTTTCAAGAGCTCATCTCGCGAAAAGCCTGTGTACGTCTCATAACTCATAGATAGAGCCCCTTTTCTTCGATGTAGTCGAGCACTTCGTGGGGCAACATGAAGTTTGGTGTGCGGCCCTGCTTGATGAAGTCACGGATCATGCTGGAGGAGATATCCATGAGGGGGACGTCCACCCAGATGATAGGGTAGCTGGTTCCAGCCTTGTAGCGCGGACGTTGCACGCCGACAAATTGGACCAAATCGAGTAGCTCGTCGATGCGGTGCCACTTAGGCAGGTACTCAACCATGTCCGCCCCGATGATGAAGTAATAGTCCGTATCGGGATTTTTCTCCGTTAAGAGCTTCATGGTCTCATAGGTGTAGGAGATGCCACGCCGCTCCAGTTCAATGGTCTCAATGTCCAAGCCTTCGATACCCGCAATGCCCATTTTGAGCATGTTGAGGCGGTGCAGTTCGTCAATCGTTTCCTTCTTGTCCACATGAGGTGGGGTGTACTCTGGCATGAGGAGAACCTGGTCCAGATTGAGCTGCTGGCGCACCTGATCAGCCACCACCAGATGGGCATTGTGGACAGGGTTGAAATTTCCACCCAAAATCCCCACTTGCTTGCGGTCTGTTTTTTCTTCTACTGGTTCTAGTTCCACCTTGGTGAAAGGCGTCAATAGTTCAATTGCCATAGCCGTCTCCTCGTTTAAAATCAATCTCCATTATACCATAAACGAAGCAAAAGAAAAACAAGTCTGAGTGACTTGTCACGCCGTACGCATGAAGAAAATGCATGTAACCATATTCTAGCTACATGCATTTTTTCAATATGCTTTCACGCTTTTTACATTTTGACATAACTTTTTCCTCAAATTCGGCTTAATTATATCACAATTTTTAATCTAAAAACCATGCCAATTATGAAAATTTGTTTTCAGAGAGCGTGACTTTCTTCATGCGTTTGGCGTGGTGACTTGTTTAGATGGCCTTGACTTTGACAGACAGTTTGCGATTTTCTTTTTTGGCTGAGACCTTGTAGACGATGAGGACACGGCCGATTTTTTGGACGGTATCAAGGCCAATCTCTTCTTCCAGGATTGCTGCGACCTCGTGGATATTCTCGTCAGTGTTTTGCAGAAGCTGGATTTTGATCAGCTCACGCGCATCCAGCGCATTACGTACGCTGGTTTTGATTTGGTCGTTGAGACCATTCTTGCCGATCTGGACGATGGGTTTGAGGCTGTGGGCCTGACTAGTCAGATAGGCCCGTTGTTTGCTTGTCAGTGACATAGTGTTTCCTTTTCTGTGTTAAATAATGGCTTTGCGGATGACCACATCGACTCCCTTAGGAGCCCAGGCTGCGATTTTGGCAGCTTGATTGACCCGAATCCAACCTAGTCCAGAAAAGACGACATCCGTCTTTTCCTTGATGGTAAATTCGTGGCGGACCAACTCAGGGAAGTCGACCAACTCTTTCTTACCTGGCGGCGTTAGAAGCGTGCCTGCATGCTTGTCGTAAAAAGCGTCCGCTCCAGCCAGCTTGGTCCGATGTAGCTGCAGCGTATTTTCAAAGTAGGCTGTGAAGCCCTGCTTATCTCCAGAGATGAAATCAAATCGTCCCAGTCCTGCCAAAAAGAGGGTCTGCTCAGGATTGAGCTGGTAGGTTTTGGGCTTGATTTCCTTTTTAGGGCTGATAATTTTCAGGTCCTTGGCAGAGAGATAGTGGGCCATCTGGTGGCGATGGATGATTCCTGGCGTATCAAAGATATAAGATCCGTCATCCAGCGGAATCTCGATCTTGTCCAAGGTTGTTCCAGGAAAACGCGAAGTCGTGATGATGTCCTTATCGCCCGTGATTTCCTGGATGATGGCATTGATGAGGGTAGACTTGCCAACATTGGTCACGCCGACCACATAGACATCCCGCCCACGGCGATGCTCTTCGATTTTTTCCATGAGGTCACGGATGGCCTCTTTATTTTGTGCAGAGGTCAGGACCACATCCACTGGACGCAGACCCACCTCGTGAGCCCTCTCCGTCAGCCATTGGGTGATTTTGCCAGTCTTGACGGACTTGGGTAGGATATCCTTTTTGTTCCCAACTAAGAGGACGTCATTGCCCGACACAAAGCGAGGGAGACCTGGGATGACAGAGCCATTAAAGTCGAAAATGTCGATGACGTTGACCACCAGAGCGTCGCTATCGCCCACCTCGTGAAGGAGTTTCATAAAGTCGTCGTCGGAGATATTGACATCTGAAATTTCGTTATAGTGGCGCAGTCTAAAGCAGCGCTGGCAGTAGACTTCACCCGTCTCCAGCCCCTTGTCAAGAGCAGCCTTTGGCGTGTAGCCCACCGCTTCTTTATCCTTCGTCTGAATGACTGCCCCGCAGCCGATACAAAATAGTTCTTTCACTTAAATTTCCTTTTGATAGTTGATGGGGCCATATTTGGCCGTGATTCTCTTGATCATGCGCCGTTCTCTCCAGCGGTTAAATTGGGTCTCCCAAGAGTCCGACTGCACCATGGGTTGGACCAGTATAGACTTGATACCAGCACGGTGAGCTGCGCGGATATCGGTCATGAGCTGATCGCCAATCATGACCACCTTGTCTTTTGAAATAGAAAAGCGTTTCAGCGCTCGGTCAATCCCCAAAGTAAAAGGCTTCATGGAGCGTGACTCAAAGTCAATACCAAACTTTTCCACCGCCCGCTTGACTCGGTTGTGACTGTTATTGGACACGACTACCACACGGATTCCATTGTCCTTCAAATCATGCAGCCACTGGCGCATCTCAGGTGTCCCGTCAGGATTGTTCCAAGTAATCAGGGTATTGTCCAAATCCACAAAGACCGCAGAAATCCCCTCCTCCTTCAGACGTTGGACCGTCACATCATAGGCCCGCTCCACCGCAAAATCCGGCATGTAATTCTCTACTGGCACATCTCTCTCCAAACTATCTTTTTCAACATTATAGCACAGAGAGGCGTGGTTGGGGAAATGAAAAAGAGCTAGATGAACTAGCTCTTAATTGTCACTTGCAAATTCTAGGGTGATTTTAGCTTCACTGTCGACCGATGTTAATAACGTTGTATAATAGTTTTCAGCTGATTCTTTGATTTGGTCAGTATAAGTATCTAAGAATTCCTCTTGTCTTTCTTTTGATAGTGCTTCTGCAACAACTTCGCCAGTATCGATATCCTCAGCAGTAAAGGATAATAACTCGCCACTTTTATCGTAAAGCTGATAAGGCTCATCATCATCTAATTCGATACCTATAACCTCAAATTTAGGTACCGAAACTATATATTCATGGTCTCCTTTTTCCTCAACCGAAACTGGAGATTTAATACCAAATTTCGCCTTATAATTCAAGACAAGTAGCACTGATTTTTTAGACCAAATAAAACCAGATGTTGTTTCTTTACTTTCAACTTTATTAATACCAGCATTTAAAAAGACAACTTCATTTACCTTTTCAATATACTGTACTGTTGAACTTGAAGATGAATTTCCTTCGAATTGAATTACTCCATTTCTGAAGCCGTATAAATAAAATCCAATAAACCCAACCACTCCAAGTAGTACAAGCCACAAGTAAATTTTTAAAGTAAAGAAATGTTTCACACTTTTCCAAAACATCTTCATCTCAAACCTCCCAAAAATTTGACT
>CAUTON010000089.1:0-5681 GCA_963539895.1 uncultured Streptococcus sp.
TCACATATTAGTCGGATTTTAAGAGCCTTATGATGTTGTGAATACAGGTTCTTATTTCGCGTCCCATTTCAGACAAAAAAAGGCCGTCGTGATATAATGATTTTATGACTAAAGCCGACCTTATTTTTAAAGAAAATATCCACAAAATTTTAGAAGACGGGGTCATGAGTGAGCAGGCTCGCCCCAAGTACAAGAACGGCCAGACGGCCAATTCTAAGTACATTACTGGCGCTTTTGCTGAGTATGATTTGAGCAAGGGCGAGTTTCCCATCACGACGCTGCGTCCCATCGCTATCAAGTCTGCCATCAAGGAACTCCTCTGGATCTACCAGGATCAGTCCAATAGCTTAGACCTTTTTGAGGACAAGTACAATGTCCACTATTGGAACGACTGGGAGGTGCCAAATGTCCCAGCCAACAATGGGGATGCTCGTTCGATTGGACAACGTTACGGAGCTATTGTCAAAAAGCATGATATTATCAATAAAATCCTTAAGCAGCTAGAAGAAAATCCTTGGAACCGCCGCAATGTGATTTCACTTTGGGACTACGAGGCTTTTGAGGAGACAGCGGGACTTTTGCCCTGTGCTTTTCAGACCATGTTTGACGTGCGCCGTGTCGGCGAGGATATCTATCTGGATGCGACCCTGACTCAGCGATCTAACGACATGCTGGTCGCCCACCACATCAACGCCATGCAGTATGTGGCCCTGCAGATGATGATTGCAAAGCACTTTGGCTGGAAGGTTGGAAAATTCTTCTATTTCATCAACAACCTCCACATCTACGATAACCAGTTTGAGCAAGCAGAAGAATTGCTACGCCGCACACCGTCTGACAAAGAACCGCGCTTAGTCCTCAACGTGTCTGACGGGACCAATTTCTTCGACATCAAGGCAGAAGACTTTGAGCTGGTCGACTACGAGCCCGTCAAGCCGCAACTTAAATTTGATTTGGCGATTTAGATAAGAAAGAGAATACATGACAAAGAAAATTTCTGCCGTTTGGGCCCAGGATGAGAATGGTTTGATTGGCAAGGACGGAACGCTTCCTTGGTCCCTGCCTGCTGATTGGGCTCATTTCAAGGAGACCACGACTGGACACGCTATGGTCATGGGCCGTGTGACATTTGACGGGATGGGACGCCGTGCACTCCCTAATCGGATTTCCATCGTGTTGACTCAAGATAAAGATTACACAAGTGATAGTGACCGCGTCCTTATTATGCACACGGTTGATGAAGTTTTGGACTGGTATCACCAGCAGGACTCGAACCTCTATATCATTGGTGGACGCCAGATTTTTTCTCTTTTTGAGGAATATCTGGATGAGGTTGTTCTGACCCAGATTCATGCCAGCTATGCTGGAGATACCTATTTCGATGAAAAGTTTAATTGGAGTCGTTTTGAGCTCATATCTGAGACTTTTCGTCCAAAAGATACTGAAAATAAAGCGGATTTCACTGTAAAAATATTTGCCAAGAAGGGGAGCTAACTGATATGGAAAAAAGTATTTTTGGCCTCTTTACGGCTTTTTTGTGCGCTATCTGTCTAATTTGTTCCATCCAGGCTCTACAAAAACGACGCTATGGCTTGGCTATTATTTTTTTGCTCAATGCATTTACCAACTTAGTCAATAGTATCCACGCCTTTTACGGAGTCCTATTTTAAATATTGTAAACTAGAAAAGAGAAACCATGCCTCTACAACAAAATGAAATGATCTACTGCTCTTTCTGCGGAAAAAGTCAAGAAGAAGTCCGTAAAATCATCGCAGGAAACAACGTCTTCATTTGTAATGAATGTGTCGAGTTGGCGCAGGAGATTATCCGTGAAGAGCTCGCAGAAGAAGTCCTGACAGATCTTGCCGATACACCAAAACCACAAGAATTATTGAATATTTTAAACAATTATGTGATTGGTCAAGACCGTGCTAAGCGTGCCCTTGCTGTGGCTGTCTACAACCACTATAAACGTATCAACCATCAAGAAACACGCGATAGCGAAGCGGATGTGGACTTGCAAAAATCCAACATCCTCATGATTGGCCCGACTGGATCTGGGAAGACTTTTCTGGCTCAAACCCTAGCCAAGAGTCTCAACGTACCATTTGCTATTGCAGACGCGACGGCTCTTACTGAAGCCGGCTATGTAGGGGAAGATGTTGAAAATATCTTGCTCAAATTGATTCAAGCGGCTGACTACAATATTGAACGCGCAGAGCGAGGTATTATTTATGTGGACGAGATTGATAAGATTGCCAAAAAGGGCGAAAATGTCTCTATTACCCGCGACGTCTCAGGCGAAGGGGTCCAACAAGCCCTCCTCAAAATCATTGAGGGGACCGTTGCGAGCGTCCCACCACAGGGCGGTCGCAAGCATCCACAGCAGGAAATGATCCAAATCGATACTAAGAATATCCTCTTCATTGTTGGAGGGGCTTTCGATGGTATTGAAGAAATTGTTAAACAGCGCTTGGGTGAGAAAATCATAGGTTTTGGACAAAATAGCCGTGCCATTGATGAAGCTGATTCTTATATGCAGCACATTATTGCAGATGATGTCCAAAAATTCGGTATTATTCCCGAATTGATTGGTCGTTTGCCAGTATTTGCGGCTCTGGAGCGCCTGACAGTCGAAGATTTGATTCGAATTCTGACAGAGCCTAAGAATGCGCTCGTCAAGCAGTACCAAACTCTCCTTTCCTATGATAATGTTGAGCTGGAATTTGACCAAGATGCCTTGGAAGAAATTGCGCGAAAAGCCATTGAGCACAAAACTGGTGCTCGCGGGCTTCGGTCTATCATCGAAGAAACGATGCTAGATGTCATGTTTGAAGTGCCGAGTCAAGAGGATGTTGTGCGCGTTCGTATCACCAAGGATGCCGTTGATGGGATTGACAAGCCCCTTTTGGAAACAGCCTAAGGCCAGTTTTGGACTGGCAGACTAGAAAGGATTTTTATGGAAATCAATACAAATAATGCTGAGATTATGCTCAGTGCGGTCAGCCAAGCCCAGTATCCCAGTGATGACCAGCCAGAGATTGCCCTCTCGGGTCGATCCAATGTCGGTAAATCGTCCTTTATCAATACCCTTCTCGGTCGGAAAAATTTGGCAAGGACTTCCAGCAAGCCTGGTAAGACACAACAGCTTAATTTCTATAACATTGATAATCAGCTGCGCTTTGTGGATGTGCCAGGCTATGGCTACGCCAAGGTTTCTAAAACGGAGCGTGCTAAATGGGGCAAGATGATTGAGGAATACCTGGTCAATCGGGAAAATCTGCGTGCCGTCGTCAGCCTTGTCGATATGCGACATGACCCTACAGCTGACGATATCCAGATGTACGAATTTCTTAAATATTACGAGATTCCTGTCATCATTGTAGCGACCAAGGCGGATAAAATTCCCCGTGGCAAATGGAATAAACACGAGTCAGCCATCAAGAAAAAATTAGATTTTGACCCAAATGATCAATTTATCATTTTTTCATCCGAGACTAGACACGGCTTTGACCAGGCATGGGATGCGATCCTTTCAATGATTTAAAAGATAGACACTTTGTCAGCTGTAGCGGGTGCGCATCGGATGTTATACAAAAAAATCTCCAAACGCGGTACAATCAAGGTGTTCAAGCCTATTGTAAAGCGAAAGGAGACCAATATGGCACAAAAGGCCCATAGTTTATCGCACACAAAGTGGAATTGTAAATATCACATTGTGTTCACCCCCAAGTATAGACGAAAAATCATTTATAATCAATATCGAAGCAGCTTAGGAGAGATATTCCACAGACTATGTAGTTACAAGGGAGTTGAGATCATAGAAGGTCATCTCATGCCCGACCACGTACACATGTTGGGAAGTATTCCACCAAGGATTAGTATTTCAAGTTTCATGGGTTATTTAAAGGGTAAGAGTGCACTTATGATGTTCGACAAACACGCCAATCTCAAGTACAAATTTGGAAATCGCCATTTTTGGGCAGAAGGGTACTATGTCAGCACGGTAGGACTTAACGAAGCCACTATCAAAAAATACATTCAAGAGCAGGAAAAGCATGACATTGCACTAGATAAATTGAGTGTAAAGGAATATGAAGATCCCTTTAGGGATAGTGGCAAGTAATACGAACGCCTCTTTAAGAGGTTTGTGACGAGTCAAGAGCGATGAGGCTTGAACAAAGTGAAAGCCAGCGTCTTTAGGCGCTGGCTGGTGATATGGGCTTATAGCCCCTGCCCAAACCACCCGTTAGACGGGTGGTTTTGATTACAAGTACTAGCCACTCTACTTTTACAACTTTTCTAAAAAAATAATAGAAAATACTTGCTAAGGATACTAGATTATGATATGATAAATAAGGTTTGAAAAAACTGACCTAAGACAGTAGGGGAGCTGGACTCATAAACATCCTACCGAGGACAAAAACCATATTTTATTATGCGTATTTGTACTTTCGTGTCTAGGTTTAGGTGCGATTTTTTTGTACCTAGCCCAAAATAAAAACGGAGGTAAAACTAAATGTCAGAAGCTATTATTGCTAAAAAAGCGGAATTAGTAGATGCAGTTGCAGAACAAATGAAAGCTGCTACATCCATCGTCGTTGTTGACGCTCGTGGTTTGACTGTAGAACAAGATACAGTTCTTCGTCGTAACTTGCGTACCGAAGGCGTTGAGTACAAAGTGATCAAAAACTCAATCTTGCGTCGTGCTGCTGAAAAAGCTGGTCTTGAAGGAATGGCTGATTTGTTCGTAGGACCATCAGCGGTTGCATTCTCAGAAGATGCAGTAGCTCCAGCTAAAACTATTTACGATTTTGCAAAAACTGCTGATGCTCTTGAAATCAAGGGTGGTGCTGTTGAAGGTAAAGTTTCTTCAAAAGAAGAAATCCAAGCACTTGCAACATTGCCAAACCGCGAAGGTATGCTTTCTATGCTCCTTTCTGTACTTCAAGCACCAGTTCGCAACGTTGCATATGCTGTCAAAGCTGTTGCAGAAAAAGAAGAAGACGCTGCTTAATGCGTCAGCCGGTAGCGGCTTAAAGCTACAAACCCTATTTTAAAAATACCTATTTGGAGGAAATCATAATGGCATTGAACATTGAAAACATTATTGCTGAAATTAAAGAAGCTACAATCCTTGAACTTAACGACCTCGTTAAAGCTATCGAAGAAGAGTTTGGCGTAACTGCCGCTGCTCCAGTTGCAGTTGCTGCTGCAGGCGCTGCTGCTGAAGAAGTAAAAGATTCATTCGACGTTGAATTGACAGCTGCTGGCGACAAAAAAGTTGGCGTTATCAAAGTTGTACGTGAAATCACTGGCGAAGGCCTTAAAGAAGCTAAAGCTATCGTTGACAACGCACCATCTATCATCAAAGAAGGTGTTGCAGCTGCTGAAGCTGAAGAAATCAAAGCTAAGCTTGAAGAAGCTGGCGCTAGCGTAACTTTGAAATAAGAAGCACATAGCAATTTGAGAGCGGAAGCCCGATTTACCAGTCTTTTAGAGCTTATAGCGATTTAAAGAAACTGATAATTTGATTTGGTTTCCTGCCAAAAAATCTGGCTCTTTGTCAACTGTAGTTGGTAGAAAGTTTAAATCCGAGAGAGGACCAAATTGGTTCTCTCTTTTTGTATGTTCAAAGCGAGGAGGATTTTAGTTCTAAAGTTCTTAAAATTGCGAAAGCC
>CAUTON010000090.1:0-5596 GCA_963539895.1 uncultured Streptococcus sp.
GTTCTTTTGTCATAATACTATTATAACGCTATTTTTGATTTTTGTTAAGTATTATTTGAAATACTTTCGTCGATTAAAGCTAGTCTGTGAAAATAGCCTCAACAAGGAACTAAAAAAGATTACTAATAAACTTCGTACATTACTAAAAAAAGAGGAGAATCTTGTAAATTTAAGACTAGAAGGGAAAATAAGTGATTCTATTTATAATGAAAAATATAATGAGCTCTTCTCAGAAAAAGAATATCTTGAAGAAGAAAAAGTAAATGTTGAAACAACATTGAAGTCAGAAATTGGGAAAACAAAACTGATTTTGTCATTTTTTACCTCAAAACGGCTGGTTACAATTTGGATCGCATTTTCTACAATTCTCTATCAACGCCTTTCCTTGTGGCTTATTATCTGGGGCAGGCTGGGCGTGATGTGCTCTTTTGGGAAGAGGATTTTACGGGAGCTGTTCCTGGCAATATGCAGGCGTTGCTGCAAAATCACAACCGTCAAACTAAGATTGTCGTTCAAAAACGCGATACCTATGACAAATTGCTGCCGCTTCTAAGCACGGCTGATCAGCAAAAAGTCGCTTTTCTGGGCTTCAATTACCATTTTGTCCGTCAAAATATCAAACGCAAAGAAGCTCTGCTATTGACCAATATTGACCAACTTAGACCAAATCGAGCAACTCGAAGAAATTATCGTCTCGAGCCTGCCTGAGTGGCACTTCCATGTGGGCGCCATTACCGAAATGTCGGGGCGTCTCATGGCCATGGGCAAGTACCCAAATGTCAGTCTCTACCCTAATATTTCGACGGCAAATGTACAGAAACTCTATCGTCAGTGTGATGCCTAGGACATCAATCATGGCAATGAAATTCTCAATGCCGTGCGTGTCGCTTTTGAAAACAATCAGCTGATTTTAGCTTTCCGTCCGACCTTGCACAATCCTACCTTTGTGGCACCTGAAAACTGTTTTGAAGTCAACAAAGGTGCTGCTCTTCGTGAATTGCTTCGTCAGCTTGCGCTTAACGACGATTTATTCGACAATCGTTTAGCTTATCAGCGAGAATGGGCACATGTTGAGACGGTAGAAGGCTACCGCTCGGTTATTGGCTAGGAGGTTTTATGGCAAAGGAAAATCCTCTTAAAGACAGTATTGCACAACGCATGGATGAGGAGCGTCATCGCATTCCCAAGGAGAAAAAAGAACGAAAAAAATTTAATTTTCAAGTCATTCTAATTATCTCCATCTTGATTGGCCTGATACTGTCCGTCCTGCGTTTAATCACTTATTTTTACCTAAAAATTTACTGATAACATTTCTAATCAATTTTCAACTTTTTTAAGAAAAACTGGAGCTCACGTGTTTTATCTGATAACTGATGGTCCATTGGTTCTTTATTTAAATCTCTCATGATGAATAAGATGATGAGAAGTTTTGTATGTATTGAGAAAGGAATGGCTTCAGAAAAGCGGCAGATTATAATGAGAGTGAATGGGAAAGCGACTATGTAGGAAAATATAGTTATTTATCACAAGATATAATAAAAAAGGGCGAGCGCCCTTTTTATTCATTTCCTCACTTACACATTCAAGACTTTATCAAGGAAGTCTTTGAGTCGTGGGTGTTTTGGATGGTCGAAGATGTCTTCTGGTGTACCGTCTTCGAGGAACTCACCTCCGTCTGTGAAGATGACGCGGTTAGCGACCTGGCGGGCAAAGCCCATCTCGTGGGTTACGATTAGCATGGTCATGCCTTGTTGTGCTAAGTCTTTCATAACATTAAGCACGTCGCCGACCATTTCAGGGTCAAGGGCAGAAGTAGGTTCGTCAAAAAGCATGATATCTGGATTCATAGCTAGGGAGCGGGCAATGGCTACACGTTGCTTTTGTCCGCCTGAGAGACTATCTGGTTTTGCGTCAGCCTTATCTGCTAGCCCAACCTTGTCAAGGAGTTCCATGCCAACCTTATCGGCCTCTTCCTTGCTATATTTTCCCAACTCCACAGGAGCAAAGGTAATGTTATCCAGAACGGACATATGCGGGAAGAGGTTAAAGTGCTGGAATACCATACCAATGTTTTCGCGAGCCTTGTCGATGTTGGTCTTGGAGTCAGAAAGTTCGAATCCATCAACCACGACCTTGCCAGACGTGATGGTTTCAAGGAGATTGAGGGTCCGAAGGAAAGTAGATTTCCCAGAACCTGAAGGTCCGATGATACAGACTACGTCTCCTTCGTAGAATTTAGCGTCGATGCCTTTTAAGACTTCGTTGTCGCCGTAGGATTTGTGCAAATCTTGCACATCAATTTTCAATTCAGCCATTATTTAAGCCTCTTTTCTAAACGTTTTGCAAGACGGGTCAAAAGTGTAATCATAATCAGGTAAATGACCGCCAAAATCGCATACATACGGAAAGATTGGTAGTTGCGAGCAATGATAATTTTACCAGTTTGGAAGAGCTCGACCAGTCCGATGGCAGACACGATGGTCGTATCTTTGAGGGAAATAACAAATTGATTGATGAAGTTTGGTAGCATGAGGCGGACAGCCTGCGGTAGGATAACCTTTTGCATGGTCTTACCGTAAGAAATCCCAAGTGAGCGACTGGCTTCCATCTGACCAGTAGGGACAGCTTCGATACCACCGCGGACAATTTCCGCTATGTAAGCTCCGCCATTAAGGGAGAGGGCGATAGTCGCTGCTACAAAGTCATTGATAGGTGACTGGTTACCAGTAATGCTTTCAATCAGGTTTGGAATGCCCCAGAAGATGAAGGCCGCGACAATCATGAGTGGAATCCCACGAACCACATCAACAAAGACAGCAGCAGTGGTGCGGAGAGCCTTACTTGGGGCAACTGCCATCATACCGAAGATAACTCCGATTACTAAGGCGATGGCGAAGGATACAAAGGTCAAAAGCAGTGTCGTACCTAGGCCAGAGAGAAGCTGGCCATAGTTGTTTTTCAGCAAGCCCCAGATGGTTGATTCATCAACCGTTGAAGTTTCCCCAGAAGAAGTGGTCAGATATTTGGCAACTAATTCGTCATAAGTGCCATCCGCCTTTAGAGCAGCAAGGCCGTTATTGAACATCTCAATCAATTCAGGATTTGAGCCTGCTTTTGTCGCAAATCCGACTGTCCCGTCAGCCTCGCCAGCAATCGGCGTTTCGAAGTTTCGTCCCTGTTGAATAGCGTAAGCAAGGACAGCTTCGTCGTCCATAAGAGCGTCGATAGAGCCTGAGTTGAGACTGTCATACATAGTAGAAGCTTCGTCAAAAGCCTTGAGCGAGTAGCCATATTCATCCGCGTGCTCTTCCAACCAAGTGTAGGATGAGGTGCCGTTTTTGGCACCGACGGTCCTGCCGTCTAGGTCTTCGTAAGCAGTAATGTCAGAGCCTTCTTTGACTGCTAGGATGATGTTGGTCGTATAATATGGATCAGAGAAGTCAAAGGTCGACTTACGCTCATCTGTGATGGTCATGCCGGCAATCATCGCGTCTGCCTGACCAGATTGGACGGCATTGAGGGCCGCATCGAAGCCGACGTTGTTGATTTCGATGGTAAAACCTTGCTGGTCAGCGATGGCCTGAATCAATTCCATGTCAAAGCCAGTGTAGACGCCTTGATCGTTTTGGTATTCAAATGGCGCGAAAGAAGTATCCGATGCAATGACGTAGACATCTTTAACAGGCGTTGCTTTGGCATTAGCGTCACCAGTTGACTCGAGCTCAGTCGAAGACGAAGTGGTGCCAACCCACTCTTCGATAATATCATCATAGGTACCGTCTTCCTTCATCTCAGCTAAAGCTTCGTTAAAGTCATCAATCAGGTATTCATATTGACTACCTTTCTTGACACCGAAGGCAAAGCTACCGATGGCTTCTCCATCCATATTGATAGCCAAATCTTGACCTTGTTTAATAGCATATTGGGCAACGGCTTGGTCATCCATGACCGCATAGACAGAGCCAGCAGCTAGACTGTTGTACATGAGGTCGCCAGTGTCATAGTTGAGGACTTGTTCAATACCGTACTCTTCTTGGTGTTCGACCAACCAGTCATAGGAAGCAGAACCGGTCTTAGCACCGACTTTTTTGCCCTCTAGCTGGCTGTAGTCGGAGACTTCGTTTGAGCCCGTCGTGATGATGACGATAGAAGTGTCAAAGTAAGTATCAGAGAAGGTAAAGACTTCAGCCCGCTCATCGGTCACAGTCATACCTGCCATGATGGCGTCAGCTGAGCCAGACTGGACCGCATTAACCGCCGCATCAAAACCTGGATAGGTAATCTTGTAGTCCCAGCCAGATAGTTCAGCGACCTTGGTGATAATATCGACATCCAGTCCTTTGTAAGTTTGATCAGCGTCTTTAAATTCAAAAGGTGCATAAGCATTATCCGACACGATATCGATGGTGTCAGCAGACACTTTTGCTCCGAAAATAAAGAAAATTGGCAAGAGTGCTGCCAAGAAAAGGGTTAGTTTTTTCTTCATTGGAAAACTCCTTCATTAAGATATGGTTAAGATTTTACCATAAAAATAAAATTTTAGCAAACCAGTCGTGTTAGGAGTTCTGACATAGATAAGGATTGAAAAGGGTTTCGAAATTTGCTACAATGAAAACAGGAGGTCACAGTATGAAGAAGAATCGTATGTTTGAAGCAGTGTCAATTCCTAAAAATCCTTGGATTGGCTGTCTATACGCCATTTTAGCTTGCATTATTGTTGTGTTTATCCTTAACGTTGGCAGTCTCCTTGGTAATTTTATCGTCAATCTATTATTTGTAACGCCTATTGGCCCATCTATTCTCTATGCCATGTATTATGTGGATCCGCTGCTTTTAAGTCTTCTCAGTTTTGGCTTTCCAGCCTTGATGATGATCTTATGGGTATTGGCAGTGGAGCGCCGCTCACCAAAGGGTCTGGGATTTTACGGCCAGTCTGCTTGGAAAGAACTACTCAAAGGCTTGCTGGTTGGCTTTGTTTTGATTGCTAGCGTTGTTGGATTGCTCTATGTGACTGGCAGTATTGAAGTGACAACTGTTGATTTTTCATCACTCAACATCCTTAATTTCTTGATTATCTTGCCATTCTGGTTTCTTCAGTCTGGCACGGAAGAAATGCTGACTCGCGGTTGGCTCCTGCCAGTAGTGGCTCGCAAGACACGTCCTTGGATTGGTGTTGCGGCTTCTAGCTTGCTCTTTGCCTTTCTACATGTCAACAACCCTTCCGTCACTTGGATTTCGCTCCTCAATATTGCCTTATTTGGTCTGTTAGCATCTCTATACGTTCTGAAAACGGACAATATCTGGGGAGTTTCTGCCATTCATGCTGCTTGGAATGCTTTTCAGGGTTCTTTCTTTGGCCTCAATGTCAGTGGACTTTCGACAGCTTATGCTCCTATGCGTTTTCAGGAAAATGTATCAATGCCTGAGCAGTTGACCGGAGGCGAGTTTGGACCCGAGGGGAGCTTGCTAGCTTCACTCGTCATGGTGGTCTACATTCTCTATTTGGTTTGGGATTTGTTTTATAGACCAAAGAGAGTCGATTGTCAAGCCCCAGATAAAATGGACAGTTAAAAAAGTTAGGTTTTTAGAAGGTATG
>CAUTON010000091.1:0-5323 GCA_963539895.1 uncultured Streptococcus sp.
TTAGGAAAGGAGTGTCAATTATGAAACATTTCATTCAAAAAGAACACCAAGAAGCGGTTGTCAAAGCTATTCAGGATCTCGTAGCCATTCCTTCGGTCCTAGATGAAGAGGCAACAGATACTCCCTTCGGGGAAGCTATCCAGACTGCTCTGGAACATACTCTGAAGCTGACGGAGCAGCTAGGTTTTGAGACTTATCTCGATCCCGCGGGCTACTATGGTTACGCTGAGATTGGGCAAGGAGATGAGACTCTGGCCATTCTGTGTCATTTAGACGTCGTTCCCGCTGGGGATTTGGACAAATGGGTTTCTCCACCTTTTGAAGCCGTTATCCGCGACGATCATCTCTATGGTCGGGGGGTACAAGATGACAAGGGGCCATCGATGCTGGTGCTCTACGCTGTACGAGCCCTGATGGATGCTGGCGTTACCTTCACCAAGAAGATCCGCTTTATCTTTGGGACCGATGAGGAGACCCTCTGGCGCTGTATGAATCGCTACAATCAGCTGGAGCAACCAGCTGCTATGGGCTTTGCACCAGATTCCTCCTTCCCTCTGACCTACGCTGAGAAGGGTCTTCTACAAGCTAAGTTGCTTGGCCCTGGTCAGACAGACCTAGCCTTAGAAGCGGGGCAAGCCTATAATGTTGTCCCAGCGCAGGCAAGTTATGCTGGGGCTGACAGGCAAGACCTTGCAGCAGAACTCGATCAACTGGGCTTCCCCTACGAGATGGACCCAGAAAAATTGACCGTCCTTGGCAAAGCCATTCACGCCAAGGATGCAGCAAAGGGTGTCAATGCCATTATCCGTCTAGCCAAGGCCCTACAAGCTGTGCATCCTCACCCTGCTCTAGCCTTTCTAGCTGAAAAAGTCGGGGAAGACGGGACAGGCCAAGGTCTCTTTGGAATCATCGAGGATGAACCATCTGGTCGCCTCAGCTTTAATGTCGCAGGCCTGACCATGAACCCAGACAAGACGGAGATTCGCCTGGATATCCGTATCCCTGTATTAGCTGATAAGGAAAAATTGGTCGAAGAATTAACAGAGCTAGCTAGCTCATACGGTCTTACTTATCAAGAATACGACTATCTGGCACCTCTCTACGTACCGATTGACGGTCAATTGGTCTCAACCCTGATGCAGGTCTACCAGGACAAGACAGGAGACCTTACTCCAGCCAAATCCTCTGGTGGTGCAACCTTTGCACGGACCATGGACAATTGTGTCGCCTTCGGCGCCTGCTTCCCAACAACGCCGCAAACCGAACACCAAGAAAATGAATGCGCCCCACTGGTGGATCTCTATAGAGCTATGGACATCTACGCAGAAGCCATCTACCGCCTAGCCTGCCAAGCTGACGAATAAGAAAATAGGTCAAGGCTAAGCAGAGCCAGTCACTTTCGACCTGCCTTGACCTTCATGTCAGTAGTCGCTATTTCATTGAGTACAAATAACCAGTCTCTGACCTCTGCAGGGGCTGGTTGTTCGTGTTTTTTGGTTAAATGTTCAGAACATTTACAGCAATGATTCGGTCGATAGCCCATCATCTGCCATCAGTCAGCCCATTTACTCGGTCGATAGGCAGTCATCTGCCATCAGTCAGTTCATATACTCGGTCGCTGGGCAGTCATCTGCCATCAGTTGCTCCATGTACTCGATCAATGGAGTGTCTACTGGCTGCATCAGCTGACATTTGCTGTTCAAGCTATGATGGACGTAGATTCTTGTGGTATTTGGTAGGCAATCCTTCAAAACTATGCTATAATATATTCGAAAAAGATTGCAGTTGCGATGGTGTGCATTGTCCTCCGACGACGGTAGATTGGAGTTTTTATGGAAACGAAGCATTTGGATATGAAAAAGCAGGTTTACCTGCTCCTTGGGCTCTTGCTCTTTGCTTTTGTCAATGTTTTTCTCTTTGATGATAAGGAAGGGATTGGTTTTTCAGTCTTTTCGACCCTGACCTTGCTGACGATAGGTCTCCTGTCTCGTCGAAGAAGCATGCAGGTGCTGGGGATTGTCTCCTATGTGGTCAATATTTTGGCGGCACTGTTGGGACTCAACTATGTCGGTTGGCTGACAGGCTTGCAGGCCATTGAAATGATTTTCGTCGTCTGGTATCTCTACCCGCAGGAGCGGTTTTTGAGGACGGATGAGACCGATAAATTCCTCTATCGTTACCGCTGGAGTCGGATTGTACGGATTATCGCAGTGACGGTGCTGGTCTATGTAGCCTATTTTTTCATTAGCGACATTTGGGACAATTCCTTCTTGGAATTTGGTGGCAATACAGCCTTTATCTTCGTGATTCAGTATTTTCTCTTTAGCCAATTGACCAAGGCGCGTGCAGAAGAGGAGAAAACTGTGAGCGCAATGCGGGAGCAAGCTGCCCTGTCTCAGGAAATCAAGCTGCGTGCTGAGGAACGATATGCTCAGTTCCAGGACAACTTGGCAAAAGCTACGCAGCCAACTCCCACAGAGAAAGCAGATGGGCAGGCAACAGCTCCATTACAGTCAGCGGGCTCGTCTCAACTTTTACCAAATGGTCACCACTTTGCAGTCCCAGCTAAAAAAGCAACCTTCTTTTCCACGATAGAAAATGACACCTATGTCAAAATTGCCAGTGTCTGGCTGATCGTCATGGATATGTCCATTCTGGCTTACTTTATTCGGCCAAATGACTTTGGATTTGGTGTCGGTGCCTTCTTTGTCCTGCTGAGCATTGTCTTATCCCTCTTTTTTAAGACAAAGGAAAACCCAGAGGACGTCTTTTCCGTGATTTACCACAAGATTCGCCCCGTGCAGCCAGTCTTCTTTATCCTTCTCTTGATTGCCCATGCGCATAAATTTAGCTATGGCGCAGCTTACGCCCTGCTCTTTGCGGCAGCCTATTTCATCTGGGCTATCAATCGCATCAATATGAAGACCCTGATTACCTTGACCGTTCTCATTTACTTTATGCCAATTGTCGGCTATCTGTCTAATCCATTTCGCCTTGGCGCAAGCACGATTGCTGAAGCGACAGACATCATTTTTGAACGTGGTGGAGGAAAATATTTCCATATTTGGGACTACAGTCGTGTGCTGGGCATCGGTGATGGAGGCCTTGGCCTAGATGACATGGATGAGGAGAATAGCTACTTGGTCAGTGATTTCAGTGAGCGTATCACTGTCTATCCAGATGGCGAGCCAGTAGAGTCTGGGATCTGGGATGTGGAGCGAGCAGAGTATGAACTGACCTTTAGCTTTAATACGTATGATTATGATGTGGAAGTGGACAGCTATGCTTTCGGAGATTACCTCTACCTCAGCGATTTGTCCGACACTTACAAGGTCTATAAGAATCGGAGCGAGACAGACAATGTGAATCGCTATCAAGATTTCTACAGAGTCGGAGAAATCGAGAGCGAATATGGCACTTATCAACTTTTCCTACAGATGGATGAGGAGTGGGTAGCTGCCTATGAGACTGATCCGACCAGTGTTGACTACGTTTTCCTCGTAGTCGGCTCCAACCTGATGCCGCAAGAAGCCTACGAGCGGACTGAATAGATACGAAAATCAGCCTAGTTTTGACTAGACTGATTTTTTCGTGTGTGGTGATAACTATTCCAAATCATATAGCAGGACAATCCAAAGAGAAGGAGAAAGACGATGGTACCTAGGATGATAGTCATGAGGCGGAAGTAGGCTGGACCGTCATTCTGACCAAATTGCTTCATCATCATAGTCTGCAAGAAGAAGAGGGAGAAGAGCGATGAGGCAAAGCTGATGTTTTTGGTCGCTCGGTAGTGGGGATTTTTCTCTTTGCGATATTTGAATAGATTGTAGAAAGAAGAAATGGCATTGACCATGGTGGAGAGGGCAATGATATAGATGAACATGGGATATTTGGGAGCGAGGTTATCTGCCTGACTAGAGACATAGATGACTAGCACGTGAAAGACAAGAGCAGAGGCCAGTAGAAAGTATGCGACAAGGCGGTAATGGGACCAATTCTTTTCTTCCTGTGAGTGAATCATGCTTCCCATAAAGAGCTTGGCGATGGCAAAGACCAGATGGTAGAGAGCGTAGACCAAGTACCAGCTAGATTTGACCAAGAAGCCTGTCATCAAGGAAAGGAAGACATAAAAGGTATTGTAGACGCCACCAATTCCTAGAGACAAGGTTGTTTTGAGCTTGATGTTCTGCAAGAGTGGAATTCGGCTGACAAAAAGCCTGATGTAGCAGATGATCAACCAGACATCAACAGCTGCGCAGAAGCCAGACAGGCTGGCAATAACCATGTTTATCACCGTCTGGTTTTCAAAGATATGAGAAATGGCCACATAGCCTGTCAGAAGCATAATACCATTGATAACTAGCAGGATGGGCCAGAACGATGGATGTGCGGACAGTTTTCATGAGTGCTCCTTAAAAATAATGGTCTGGATGGTCTCAATCAGAAAGTCAATCTCATCCTCACAGCCAGCCAGGACCCAGTCACGGATGATAGCTGTCAGACCCGCTAGATAAAAGGTTGTCATGTAGCGGATTTGTCGCTCATTGCGGACACCATTCTCGCGGTAGCGCTGGATAAATTGGGTATTCAATAGATGTTCATCATTGTCAACAGCATCGAAGTCTACCAAGTGTTTGAGGTAGATTTTATAAAGTCGTTGGTGGTTTTTGATGTAGGCCAGATAGGGCTTGAGGTAGTAGGAGTCAATCAGACTGTCATTTTCTTTTGGGGCATCCAGCTGACTTTGTAATTGGTCAAATTCCCGACTGAAGAGGTCGTTGATGTAGTCCTTGGTATCTTCCAGAAGCTCGTATTGATTATCATAGTAGGCGTAGAAGGTGGAGCGGTGGACGCCAGCTTCCTTGCAAATTTTGCTGACGGATAATTGGTCGAAGTCAAAATCATCCAGTAAGAGCACAAGCCCCTGCTTGAGTTTAATTTGTGCAGCATTTTCAGTCATATCCCTCTCCTTTCCATTTTTATTAGTATAACAAAATTTCCAAAAATCCGACAGAATTGCTCAAACTTGTCCTTCAGAAGGTCATAAAACTTTCGTAAACTAATAACATCAATAAAATAAATAGAAAACAGAGGTAGACAACATGACCATCATCGGAGAAAAAACAGCTAAAACTCTTTACAAAAAATCAGAAGACTTCTTCGTCGGAGGCTACAACAGTGTCTCGGATAAATTCTTGGAACGCTTTTTCCAAAGAGAAGGCGAATCCTTGGAAGAAACAAAGGCTCGTTTAGCAAAAAAATAAAGTCATCCGACAGATTGTGTCAAACTTGTCGTTCAAATGCTGACGCAATAAGCCTATAC
>CAUTON010000092.1:0-5288 GCA_963539895.1 uncultured Streptococcus sp.
CCGTCTACCGCCTTAAAAATGTAGTTTTATCCGTTTTTATCCGCTAAATAAGCCCGTAAAATCGGGCTTTTCTTTTTAGGCTAATAAACTAAGCCAAACTTCCTCTTTTCTTTAATCCTAAAATGTTCTTACCTGCGATTGCACACAAAAAGAGCCATTCGGCTCTTTTTTTCAATATTATAGTTCTGCGATTTGGCTGAGGTTGACTTCAGCAACGGTGTCGTTCCCAAACATGGAGATAATCATCTTCACCTTGTTATTATCAATCTCAGAGACTTTTCCTTCGTAACCAGAGAAAGCTCCGTCAATGATGCGAACGGTGTCTCCGACCTTGACATCAATATCAAATTCTTGCACTGTTTGGCCCATCGAGATGAGGATGGCACGGATTTCTTCTTCAAGAAGTGGGGTTGGTTTTGAACGGTTCCCGTGAGAGCCGACAAATCCAGTAACGTTTGGCGTGTTCCGCACGACGAACCAAGCTTCATCGGTCATAACCATTTCGACCAAAACATAACCTGGGAAGCGATTTTCTTCGACTTCCTTTTTCTCGCCATTTTTTTCGACTTGAACAGTTTGCAAAGGGATTTCCACGCGCAAAATGTTCTCCAACATATTATAAGTGTGGGCACGTTGCAAGAGGTTTTCTTTTACCTTGTTTTCATACCCTGAATAGGTTTGCAGGACAAACCAGCCCTTATCAAAACTGTCCATAGTTCTTGTTTCCTTTCAATATAAAAAAGCCCGAAGGCTTTCGCTTTTCTTTATTATAGCATGGCAAATCTAAGATTTGCAAGTATTTTCTAGAAAAGATTGATCAAGGCAAGAATGCCTTTTGACAGGATAATATCAAAGAGATAAATGATGAGCACAAAGAAAACGGTGTATTCTACGACTGACAAAAAGTCTATCCATCCTTGTTTCTTTGTTGGCCATGTAGTATCTTTTAAAATTTGAAATGTATCTTTAAAAAAGTTCATGTCCGACTCCTATCTGGTTTCCTTGTGGGCCGTGTATTGACCACAATGTTTACAATATTTATTGACTTCTAATCGTGTCGGTTTGGGATTGCTAGATAGCTTGATCGAGTAATTTCTAGACCCGCAGACCGTACACGCTAGGCTTGCTTTTTTTAATGCCATAAGCCCTCCATTTTTCTTATTCTATCACGTTTTTTGCTATTTGACAACTGGCTATTCCTCAAAATAACCAGTAATGGTGTCCCAAAGGCTCTGAGCCTTGGATGGAATATCCGCATCTTCAATACTTTGCTGAGCTTGATCCAGCAGATCTTGCGCTGCTTGCGACCAATCCGTGCTGCTATCCGTTGTCGTATCCGTCTCGGCATCAGTCGTCGTGGCTGCAGAAATACCATTGGCCACATAAGCATTTTCGACTTCAAAGGCGGTCCCGGCTGTATTTGGGAGAATGCTGGAGGCTACGTTTTGGAAAAGGACGGCTGACATCCAGGAGTTGCTACTATCAATGTAGTGGCTCTCATCCGTCTGCTCGAAGCCGACCCACTGGCTAATGACTAAATCTGGCGTGTAGCCGATGACCCACTGGTCGTTGATCAGGCCCGCGTCAAAGCTGGTCTCTGTTGTCCCTGTTTTTCCAGCAATATTGTAACCATAGACATCCGCATTGACCCCAGTACCATTTGTAAAGGTGCCTAGCATCATCGAGGTCATTTTATTGGCAACGGATTCATCAATCACTCGGGTGCCCGATTCCTTGTGCTCAGCAATTGTTTTTCCGCTTGCTGTCTCAATTCTTGTGATGAGATGAGCATCCATCATGACGCCGCCATTGGCGAAGGTAGCATAGGCTTGGGCCATTTCAAGCGGGTTGGTGGACACCCCGCTACCAATAGACACCCCAAGGACGCGATCTACGTCATCCATGTCAAGACCAAATTTTTCTCCGTATTCAAAGGCAGTATCGATCCCCAATTCATTGACCGTATAAACAGCCGGGAGGTTGTAGGATAGGGCCAGCGCTTGGTACATAGGGATGGTTTCTGAGGTGGACCGGTCGGCGTTTTCAACCGTGTAATCAACGTAGGTCGTTGTGTGATTGTCCAACTCAGTATCAATTGCCCAACCAGCTGCAACAGCTGGCGAATAGGCAACTAGCGGTTTGATGGTGGAACCTGGGCTCCGCTCTGACTGAGTGGCGAAGTTGAAGCTGCGGAAATCAGCCTCAGAGCTATTGACACGGCCTACAAGTGCTCGAACTCCACCAGTTGTCGGATCAAGGGCCACACTAGCACCCTGCGCATTGGTGCCATCAGCCACTGCCGTTGGAAAAAGACTTTCATCATCATAGATGACTTGCATGCTGGCTTGTGATGTTTGGTCCATCTCGGTGTAAATCCGGTAACCATTATTGATAATTTCACTTTCAGTCAGGCCATAACGGTCAATGGCTTCCGCGATAACGGCATCGAAATAGGACGGGTAGGCGTAATTGTCAGAACCGCCCATGTAGGTATCCGCCAGCTGGCTTGCTAAATCTTCTGCCATAGTAGCGTCAGCCGTTTCTTGGTCAATCACTTCCGCATCCACCATGGCTTGCAGGACCGTATTGCGGCGGTTGGTGGCATTTTCAATGGAATAATATGGGTTGTAAATCTCAGGCCCCTTCAGCATACCAGCGATGGTAGCGGCTTGCCCCAGCGTGATTTCACTGGCTGACCTGCCAAAATATTTCTGGCTGGCATCCTCGACCCCCCAGACGCCATTGCCAAAGTAGGCGTTATTGAGGTACATGGTCAGGATGTCTTCCTTGCTGTAGTTTTTATTGATTTCTAGCGCTAGGAAATACTCACGGGCCTTCCGACTGATAGTCTGCTCCTGGGTCAGGTAGGCATTTTTTGCCAGCTGCTGGGTGATGGTTGAGCCTCCACCAGTACGCCCTAAGGTCACAATAGCTAGTATCGTCCGCTTGTAGTTGATTCCCGAATTTTCATAGAAAGTCCGATCCTCAGTCGCGATAACGGCATCTTGGATATTGGTACTGATGGCGTCCAGCTCCACATAAGTGCCCTTCTGACCAGAGAGGGTGCCCGCTTCATTGCCATCCTTGTCGTAGATGACCGTCGTAGCCTTGAGGGCTGCTTGTAAGTCTCCGACATTTGCAGTCTTAGCCAGATAGAAAAGGTAGCCTCCCACGACGAGGACAATCACTCCCACGATGATGAGGAGGATTTTATTGATTTGGTAGCGACGCCAAAAACGACGAATTGGCTCTGGAATCCGTGATTTTTTCTTAGGCTTGTCAGTCATCTCACCGTCACGCTTTTTCTTGGAGCGGCTTTGGGAACGGGAGTAGACTGGTTCTTTCATTTCTTCTTCCATCTCATTTTCCTTTCAATGGATTTGTATCATTATACTATATTTTCATTTGGCAAGACCAGAAAAAACTTATCTCTGCTCTCTAGTTGTGGTAAAATAGGGTATTCTCTATTGAAAGAAGGTATCTCATGTCTGAACTCTACGATATTACCATCATCGGCGGTGGTCCTGTGGGACTCTTTGCGGCCTTTTACGCGCATCTGCGCCATGCCAAGGTCAAGCTCATTGACTCCCTACCACAACTAGGTGGCCAACCCGCTATCCTTTATCCGGAAAAAACCATTTTGGATATCCCAGCCTTTCCAGCTATTTCGGGGCAAGATTTGACGGAAAACTTGATTAAGCAGCTAGACGCTTTTGAAACAGCTATCTGCCTAGAGGAAACCGTCACCGCCATCGACCAAGCAGATGACCATCTAGTCCTTACGACGACAAAGGGCACGCACCTGACTAAAACCGTCATCGTAGCTATGGGTGGCGGTGCCTTTAAGCCCCGTCCGCTTGAAATCGAGGGCGCTGACCAGTACGAAAACGTCCGCTACCATGTCTCCAACATCAACCAGTACAAGGGACAAAAAGTGGTCGTCCTAGGAGGCGGTGACTCAGCTGTCGACTGGTCTTTGGCCTTTGAATCGATTGCTGGTGAGACCCATATCGTCCACCGTCGTGACCAATTTCGTGCCTTGGAGCACAGCGTGGCAGACTTAGAAGCATCAACTGTACAGATTCACACCCCATTTTTGCCAGCTAGTCTAGAAGGTCAAGATGGCACAGCGCAGTCTATCACCTTTAAAAGAGCCAAGTCTGATGAGACTTTGACCCTGGACTTTGACCAGCTCTTTGTCAACTACGGCTTTAAGTCCTCAGTCGGCACCTTGAAAGAATGGGGCCTTGATTTGCAACGCAACCGTATCGTGGTCAACAGTAAGCAAGAAAGCTCCCGCCCTGGTGTCTACGCTATCGGCGACTGCTGCTCCTACGAGGGCAAGGTAGACCTCATTGCGACGGGTCTGGGCGAAGCACCGACGGCTGTCAACAACGCCATGAACTTCATCAATCCCGCCGAAAAAGTGCAGCCAAAGCACTCGACCAGCCTATGATTTCCTACGATATTCTGATTCCAGGTCCCTTTCCCGACCTTACGGTCAAAGAGGTCTTGGAAGACTACTTTCTCGTCCCACGGAAAATCCGACATTTCCTACGAATGAAAAAACATGTCACCGTCAATGCTCAAGCCATCAACTGGCAAAGTCCCATCCGCCCAGGTGACCTCTTGACATTAACCTTCGATAAGGAAGATTATCCAGAAAAGACCATCCCAATGGGAGATGCAAGTCTGGTCCAGGCACTCTACGAGGACGACCACCTCATCATCGTCAACAAACCAGAAGGTATGAAGACGCATGGCAATGAACCAACGGAATTCGCCCTGCTTAACCATGTCACGGCCTATGTCGGTAGCACCTGCTATGTGGTCCATCGCCTCGATATGGAGACCAGCGGCGCTATTCTCTTTGCCAAGAATCCCTTTATCCTCCCCATCCTCAATCGACTGCTGGAAGATAAGGTCATCTACCGAGAATATCTGGCTCTAGTCCAAGGACAGATTGCGAAAGAGAATTGGATCATTCGCGAGCCGATTGGCCGACACCGCCATGATCGCCGCATGCGGGTCGTCGACCGCAAGAATGGTCAGAATGCTGAGACCCATGTCCAGCTGGTCAAGGTAATCGGTACAAATAGCCTAGTCGCCTGCCAGCTCAAGACAGGCCGCACTCATCAAATACGCGTCCACCTAGCCCACCAAGGACACGCCATCATAGGCGACCCCCTCTACAGCAAGCAACCCTCATCGCGCCTCATGCTCCATGCCCACAAACTGACACTGACCCATCCGCTGACACTGGAGAAGATTTCGGTCACTGCGGAGTC
>CAUTON010000093.1:0-5231 GCA_963539895.1 uncultured Streptococcus sp.
TCCTGCTATAATCGGGATAGACAATTCAATCAAGCGGTCTGTATGAATCGTTCGAATACCAGCTTGGTTGATGGAATTGACATCAATTTTCCGCTTGAGGAAAAATTCACGAATTTCAGCAATTTCCTTTTCAAGAATAGCCCGATGCATATTAGTGATGAGAATTTCGTAATGGAGGGGAGCCTGAGTAAAGATAACGTCAGTGTTGCCCGCTGAAAATGTTTCAACAAGAAAAGCATCTGTTGTCTCTAATTGGCTCTGCACAAGTTGTTGGTGGCTGTTGGTCGTGTTGATAAGTTTCATTGTGACCTCCTCTTCTTATGGATAATTATAGCACTTGATGGTAGGTTTGACTAGTTTATTTGGTAAATTGATTTGATTTTTTCCACATTTCAATACCCCATTTGTGGCTACCGCGTTTGAGTTTTTCAATCGCTTCCTCAATTGGGAACCAAGCCAGATGGTTAAAATCTTCCAAGGGTTTGCTAATTTGAGTGTAACTAGTAACTTCATAGAGATAGGCCGGGTTGTAATAGTAGGTGTCACGATGACGAGAATAGAAATATTCGTCTGCCTGACCGAAATATTGTCCAATCTCAGCAGAAAACCCAAGTTCTTCAATCAATTCACGCTCTAAAGCGGTCAGATGATTTTCACCCTCTTCAATTTCACCACCTGGTAAAAACCATGCGCCGTTGGGGGCTTGAACCAGAATGATGTTTTCTTTTTTAGCGTCAGGAATGACGGCATAGACACCGTAACGATTTTGGTAATTTTGCCCCTCGATTTTTTCACCGAAAGTTGGATTGCTCATATCTCTTTACCTCGCATTCTTGAGACTATTATACTAAATTTTTCAGAAAATTGCGATAGCGAAAGCGGCTGAAAATCAACCGCTTGCTTTTATTCTTTCACATCAACTGCGATAGTGATATCTTTTGGTTTGTTGGCAGATTTGATTTGAATTTGACCATTTGAGGACATGACAGCCCGCAGTTTTTTCTCAGTTGGATTTTCCAAGTAGAAGTCAGTGATGGCGTCTTCAATCTGGTCCTGGATAGTCCGTCGGAGTGGACGAGCACCCATCTTAGGATCGTAGCCTAGGTCAACCAATTTTTCCTTAACCTTGTCGGTCACGTGAAGGCTGATGCCGTTGGTAGCAAGGCGTTCAGAGACTTGAGCCAGCATGAGGTCCACGATGTGGAGGAGATTGTCCTTGCTGAGAGCTTGAAACTCGATGATGCCATCGAAGCGGTTCATGAACTCTGGGCTGAAGAAGTTGCCCAATTGTCCAAGAACGGACTGGGTACGGCCTTCGCGAGCAGCACCAAAACCGACAGAAGCTTCAACCTTGCCAGTTCCAGCATTTGAGGTCATGATGATAATAGTATCTTTGAAGGAAACGGTGCGACCTTGTCCATCTGTCAAGCGACCATCATCAAGCACCTGCAAGAACATGTGCATGACATCTGGATGGGCTTTTTCCACCTCGTCCAAGAGGATGAGTGAGTAAGGGTTGCGACGGACTTTTTCAGTCAATTGACCAGCTTCTTCGTAACCGACATAGCCTGGAGGGGCGCCGACCAGTTTGGCAACGGCATGTTTTTCCATGTACTCAGACATATCGAAGCGAATCATGCTATCAGCTGAGCCAAAGAGCTCGATAGCCAGCTGCTTGGAAAGCTCGGTCTTACCAACCCCAGTCGGTCCGACAAAGAGGAAACTACCGATTGGACGATTTGGCGCACCAAGCCCGACGCGGTTGCGGCGGATGGCCTTAGCAATCTTATCCACAGCGTCGTCTTGACCGATGACATGGCTTTTGAGGTCGCTAGCTAGGTTGATTAGTTGGCTTTGCTCTTTTTCCTTGAGGTCACCGACGGGGATATTGGTCTTTTGTTCGACGATGGCTTCGATTTCCTTTTCAGTGATGACTGGGATGTCTTCTTCACTGATGGTAGTCTTTTGCATTTCCTTGTATTTGGAAATTTGATCACGGTAGTAAGCGGCTTTTTCATAGTCTTCATCACGCGTAGCCTGGGCTTTGCGGTTTTCCGCATCGACTAATTTTTGGTCAATTTCTTTTGGATCGACAAAGTTGAGAGTCAAATTCATCTTAGAGCCTGCCTCGTCCAGAAGGTCAATGGCCTTGTCCGGCAAGAAGCGGTCCTGGATATAGCGGTTAGACAGGTTGGCAGCTGCTTCAATGGCAGCATCCGTGTACTTGACATGGTGGAAATCTTGGTACTTGCCTTGAATTCCTTTTAAGATGGTGATGGTTTCTTCTACGCTTGGTTCGTCAACTTTGACGGGTTGCATGCGGCGCTCAAGGGCAGCATCTTTCTCGATGATACGGTATTCATTGAGGGTGGTTGCACCGACCAGTTGGAGCTCGCCACGGGCGAGTGCTGGTTTCAAGATATTTCCAGCATCCATATTGCCGTCGCCAGCTGATCCAGCACCAACGATTTCATGGATTTCATCGATGAAGAGGATGATTTCCTTGCGATTGCGAATTTCTTCCATGAGCTTTTGCATCCGCTCTTCAAATTGGCCACGGATACCAGTGCCTTGGACCAGGCTGACTACATCCAGACGGATGACTTCCTTGCCTTGGAGTTTTTGTGGCACGTCGCCATCAACGATTTTTTGTGCCAGACCTTCGACGACAGCTGTTTTACCAACACCAGGCTCACCGATGAGAACAGGGTTGTTTTTGGTGCGACGGTTAAGAATTTCAATGACACGGCGGATTTCAGCATCACGACCGATGACAGGATCGATGTCGCCTTGGCGGGCAATCTCCGTCACATTAATCCCAAATTCTTCCAGAAGACCATTTGGGCGTTGTTGTTGTGGCTGGCGAGGAGGACGGTTATTGTTGCGGCCACCGCCTGCACCACCAGCCTGAGTTGGTGGAATCTGGTTTCGGGTGCTGGAGTTATTGACTGGGGAGTTGCCTGTCAGGCCTCCAATATTGTTGAAGAATTCGCTAAAAGGATCCATGCTGTTTGGATTGATGTCCCCAAGTCCGCTTAAAATAGGATTGTTTGGGTCGGTTTTCATGATTTGGTAACAATTGTGGCAGAGATCCACTTGTTGTTGTTTTCCATTCACATTTGTGTAGAGATGGATGGTTGCATCATTTATTTGGCAATTTTGGCAAAGCATACGCATACCTCATTCTTTCCTAACCTTCATTAGTCAATAAAGGTCAAATATAAGTTTATTATAACAATAAATAAATAAAATGCAAGAAAAAAACACCGAAAGTTAGCACTTAGAGATAATGAGTGCTAAAACGATTGGCCAATCATACAAATCAGGGGTCCCAGCGCCTATTTCAACAGTTTTTCTTGTTGTTTTCTCTTTATTTATGGTAAAATACTGGTATATTAAGAAATAGGAGAATAGACATGGAATCACATTTGGTGAGAATTATCAGTCGCTTGGAAGCGATGGCTTCTGATGGCGGTACCTTGAAACGGAATTTTGAACGTGATGGTGTCGTTGTGGCAGAAGTGGCTTACAGCTACGATGAAGAAAATGGTTCTGTATTTACCTTGCGTGACGTCGCTGCTCGTGAAACTTACACATTTGACAGCATTGACTTAATTGCAATGGAAATTTATGAATTGTTGTACTAAGAAAGTGCGCTTCGGTGCTCTTTTTTTATGATTTTATCAAACTGAGAAATTGTATCAAAATGATTGTATTTTTATTCAAAAAATGCTAAGCTAGAATCTGAATAAAAAATGGAGTAACCAATGGATTTAAATTTTTCTTTTTTACCGAAATACCTGCCCTATTTCAATTACGGTGCGATTATCACGATTCTTGTTTCAATTATCGTCGTCTTTTTCGGGACCATTTTAGGGGTCATTATTGCCTTGTGTCAGCGTTCTAAATTTAGACCTTTGGCTTGGTTAGCCAACATTTATGTGTGGATTTTCCGTGGCACACCGATGATTGTACAGATTACCATTGCTTTTAACATGATGGTCATCAACGCGCCCAAATTTAATCTGGGTCAAGGAATTATGATGGACTTGTCACGTTTGTTGCCTGGGGTGATTATTATCGCTATGAACTCAGGCGCCTATGTATCTGAGACTGTCCGTGCAGGGATCAATGCCGTTCCTAAGGGACAAATTGAAGCGGCACATTCACTGGGGATTAAACCATGGAATACCATGCGCTACGTTGTCTTGCCGCAAGCGGTGAAAAATATTCTGCCAGCCTTGGGGAACGAATTTGTCACCATTGTAAAAGATAGTTCCCTCTTGTCCACGATTGGGGTTATGGAGTTGTGGAATGGTGCAACAACTGTGCAGGCAAGCACCTTTACTCCGCTGACACCCTATCTCTTTGCAGCTTTTTATTACCTAGTGATGACCAGCATCTTAAGTGTGGGAATTAAGGCTATGGAAAATGCGCTGAATAAAGGAGGGAAACACTAATGACTGAACCACTGATTTCAATTCAAAATCTTCATAAATATTTCGGGGACAATGAAGTCTTAAAAGGAATTGATTTAGATATCTATCCTGGGGAGGTCGTCGTGATTATCGGTCCTTCAGGTTCTGGAAAATCTACCCTGCTTCGCTCTATGAATCTCCTCGAAGAGCCGACTAAGGGTGTTGTGACCTTTGAAGGGGTTGATATCACAGACAAGGCAAATGATGTCTTCAAGATGCGGGAAAAAATGGGCATGGTCTTTCAACAATTTAATCTTTTCCCTAATATGACGGTCTTGGATAACATTACTTTATCTCCTATTAAGACCAAAAAAATTAGTAAAGAAGAGGCTGAAGCCACTGCTCGGGGCCTATTAGAGAAGGTTGGATTACCAGACAAGGCGACTGCCTATCCGCAGAGTTTGTCTGGTGGTCAGCAGCAGCGGATTGCCATCGCTCGTGGACTCGCTATGGATCCAGATGTGTTGCTCTTTGATGAGCCAACCTCTGCCCTTGATCCAGAGATGGTGGGCGAAGTATTGACTGTTATGCAGGATTTGGCGAAATCTGGGATGACCATGGTCATTGTGACCCATGAGATGGGCTTTGCGCGTGAAGTGGCCGATCGCGTTATATTTATGGATGAAGGGGTTGTTGTAGAAGATGGCACTCCTGAAGAAGTTTTTGGAAATACCAAAGAGGAACGGACCAAAGATTTCCTATCAAAAGTTTTATAATCAAATGCGAACCGAGTTTACTCGGTTTTTTTCGGTT
>CAUTON010000094.1:0-5218 GCA_963539895.1 uncultured Streptococcus sp.
ATTAACTTCTAGTTTGTGGGGAACTGGAAGTTACTTTGAAAATTTACCTTTTTTTGTTACACGTTTGTAATCTTGCTGTTATATAGTTTCAGTAATGTTATGATATCCTAAAGTGTCTAAAGGAGAACGTATGGCATTAAGACAGTACGAGCCTGACCAGTATGAGTATCATTCCCCGAAAGAGCAACAGGCCACATACCAAGCTTATCAAGCAAAAAATCAATCAACGGAGCGACTGAAAGAAGTGCTCTTCTTTTTGAACATTGTTATTTTCAGTATTTTTACAGTCGTTTCAACCTATATCTACCTTTTTTGGAATGTTCCCGCTTTCTTTGCATTCATCCTTGGAGGGCTGACAGGGCTCGGAGCTCTCAAACTCATCCAATTTACCAGTAAGCGGTATTTCAATTATCTACGTCACAAACGAAACAGTCGATAGGCTGTTTTTTTTTTAAACTGCAAATTCCTAACAGAAAACCTCAGCACCAAGATATGGCACTGAGGTTTTCAAGGAGATTATGAAAAATATTTAGGATAGATATAGTATAACTTGTCCACGTCTTTCTTGCATCGGTCTTAGGGCTGATTTCTTATTTTCCTTCAAATTCTTTAAAGAGGGCGATAATCCGAGCAGCGATGGCAGCCTGATAGTCCCCTTTGAGCTCGATTTGTTCATCCGCGTAGCGAGTAAGACCAGCATAACTGCCCACTTGAACCCCGTATAAGGCCTGCTTCAACAAATGCCTATCGTTTTTATCATTGCCAAAAGCCACGACCGCATCTCCACAGAGCTCCTCAACTGTACTCGCCTTGGTGGTCTCCTCAGGATTGATATAGAGGCACTTCTCCTCCTCATGGTAGAAGACAGACACGCCTTTTAGCGCGCGGATATCTTCCTCCAGATCCTGGAGCAATTCTTCATGATCCCCCATGTAGATGACCATTTTGATGGGATGAGTCAGTTGGTCCCAATTTTTCTGCTGCGCTTTTTGAAGCGGATCTACACTGGCCACAAAGGGCATTTTCTCTGGACGAGCAGTCGCATAGTCAAAATCATCGTCGACAAAGTAAGGCAAGTTGGCATCCTGACACCAGTGGATAATAGACTTATAATCTGTTAGGTCAATATTTTTCTCAAAAATCACTTGCCCCTTGTCATAAGCCAGACCGCCATTTAAAGCAATAACCAAACTATCTTTCAAACTATCTGTCAGAAGCCCCAAACAATCTCGATAAGAGCGGGCCGTTGCAAAGACCAATTCATGCCCATAATGACCAGCTGTCGCAAGGACTGCCCGTAATTCCTCCGAAATCGTATGCCCGTCAAAACAAAGTGTCCCGTCAATATCAAATACAAATTTCATGTCTGTTCTCCTTACTGGTATTTCTGTCCTTATTATATCAAAAAAACTCTGTCAGGAACAGAGTTTTTGTAAGCGTTTTTACAAACTGCGTAGTGCTGCTTGATAAGTCTGCTCCAACAGCATGGTAATGGTCATTGGGCCTACTCCGCCAGGAACTGGTGTAATCAGACTAGCAATTGGCGCTACTTCATCATACTTAACGTCCCCAACCAACTTACCATTGGCATCACGGTTCATCCCCACATCGATGACGACAGCGCCTTCCTTGACAAAATCCTTGGTCACAAAATGTCCTTGACCGATGGCGACGATCAGCACATCCGCCTCACGCGCAATGGCAGGTAAATCTTGTGTCCGTGAGTGAGTCAGGGTCACGGTCGCATCCTTGGCCAGCAGGAGCTGTGCCATCGGCTTTCCGACGATATTGGAACGACCGATAATAACCGCGCGTTTCCCAGTCAGCTCAACCTGATACTCCGCCAACATCTCCATGATACCAGCAGGTGTACAGGGCACCATGGCAGGCCGGCCATTCCAGAGATAACCTGTATTCATGGGGTGAAAACCATCCACATCCTTTTTCGGATCGATACTGAGTAAAATCCGCTTGTCGTTGATATGATTGGGTAATGGTAACTGGACCAAAATCCCATGGAAGGCAGGGTCTTGATTATATTTTTCGATTTCTAATATCAGTTTTTCCTCACTGATAGACTCAGGTAAGCGGACCGTTTCGCTACGAAAACCTGCTGCCAGCGCAGAGCGCTCTTTATTACGGACATAGACCTGACTAGCTGGATTATTCCCAACTAAAAGAACAACTAAGCCTGGCACCACACCATACTTTTCTCGCATTTGCGTTACTTTTTCAGCTAGATTGGCCTGCATCTTTTGCGCAAGCGCCTTACCATCAATAATTCCCATCGAACTCTCCTTGGCTTTTTTTCTATTATACCAAAAAATGGGAGAATTTCTCTCCCAAAATTTCTATGATGGATAATGATGATTCTTCTCAGAACGTCGAATTTCCTGCTTGATGGCACAATCCACATGGCAGTCGCCACAGGAACCCTTCTGTTTGATATAGGAGCGCATTCCCAAAACCATGGCGAGCAAAATCAAAGCTGCGATAATGACTGTCCACATATTCCTCTCCTCTATTCTTCTTGTAAATGAAGTGACTGCAGGCTAATAATTGGCAAGATTTCCTTGCGGGGTTTGCGACAGATGAAGTAGATCATAGCCGCTACCAGACCAGCCGCAATGACTGTCCAGCCCGTAATGGCTTCCTCATAAATCAAAACCAAACCAAACTGATAGATGACCAGACTGACCACATAGGCTAGACCTGTCTGAAAACCAATTGCTCCCACTGTCCACTTGAGATTAGCCATTTCTCGCTTGATAGCTCCCATAGCTGCAAAACACGGCGCGCAAAGGAGGTTAAAGACAAGGAATGAATAAGCCGCCAGTGGTGTATAGTCAGCCTGTAAGCTTTGCCACAAGGTCACAGAATCCATGGTCCCTTGCGCATCGTGATAGAGAACCCCAAAGGTCGCAACGACCGTTTCTTTAGCTGCGAGCCCTGTCAGAGCCGCTACCGTTGCCTTCCAATTTCCAAAACCAAGTGGCGTGAAGAGCCAAGCCAAACTCCGCCCCAGCGTCGCCAGCATACTAGACTCTGTATCTACCGCTTGAAAGGCAAAATTATAAGAAGAAAGCACCCAAATCAAAACCGTCAGGCTAAAGATAATGGTCCCAGCCCGCTTGACAAAACTCATGGCCTTGCCAAAGGCATAGCGGAAGACTTCTGCAACTTTTGGCAAATGGTAGCTTGGCAATTCCATGATAAAAGGACTGGCATAACCACCCAAGAAACTGGTTTTCTTAAGGGCAATCCCAGATAGGACAATGGCTGCCATCCCCATGAAATAAGTAGACGGCGCAATCCATGGATTGTCTGGGAAGAAAGCCCCCGCGATGAGGGCGATGATTTCCAATTTGGCGGAGCAGGGCATAAAGGTCGTCGTCATGATAGTGATGCGTCGGTCACGCTCATTTTCAATGGTCCGTGACGCCATAATGCCGGGTACCCCGCAGCCAGTCGAAATCAGCATGGGGATAAAAGATTTTCCAGAAAGGCCAAAACGTCTAAAAATCCGGTCCATGACAAAGGCAATCCGACTCATATAGCCGATATCCTCCAGCACCCCAAGACAGATAAAGAGGACGAAAATCTGCGGCAAGAAGCCCAGCACTGTCCCGACCCCTGCGATAATCCCATCGATGATGAGGGACTGCAGCCAATCTGCCACTTCTAGCTGATTCAAGAGATTTTGTGCGGCAGTCGGCACGATTTCTCCAAAGAGAACATCGTTGACCCAGTCGGTCCACATGGTCCCCACTGTCTGGATGGACAGGTAATAGACCACAAACATGACCAGAGCAAAGATTGGCAGGGCCAAAATGCGGTTGGTCACAATCTTATCAATCTTATCCGACAGTGAATACTTGAAGTCCGTACTATCTGACTGAGCCATCAAACTGACTTTTTCGATATAGGCATAGCGCTGGTTGACCACGATGGACTCGGCATCCTCCGTGAAGATTTCCTCGGTAATCTGGATGATGTCACGGATTTCTTTCTTCTGGAAGGCTGACAAGTTCACTTCTGACTGGATGAGCTGGTCCCCCTCAAAGAGTTTGATGGCGTAAAAACGTGCAGAACGACTGGGAACCGAGTTTCCCAGCACTTCGATGATCTGCGCGATAGCCGATTCGAATTTCTGATCGTACTCTGGAAAGACCGTTTCAGGCGCGTGTGCTTTATCGTTGTTGCTCGCTGTTTTAATGGCTTGCTGGACTCCTGTATTTTTCAGTGCACTAGTCGCAACGACTGGAACCCCCAACTGGTAAGACAGTTTTTCGACGGAGATTGTCTTACCTGTCTGTTTCAGGATATCACTCATATTGAGCGCAACGGTGACAGGAATCCCCGTCTCAATCAGCTGAGTAGTCAGGTAGAGATTGCGCTCCAGATTGGTCGCATCCACCACATCCAAGATAGCATCTGCCTGCTGACTTAGGAGATAGTCGCGCGCCACCTTTTCCTCAGGACTGTAGGGCGACATGGAGTAAATACCAGGCAAGTCCTGAACCGTCACATCAGGCATGTCCTTGACCTGACCCGATTTTTTCTCGACCGTCACCCCAGGCCAATTCCCCACATGCTGACGCATCCCCGTCAGGAGATTAAAAAGACTGGTTTTCCCACTATTGGGATTTCCGATGAGGGCTATTTCTTTCATGCTTCTTCCTCCACTTTCACCCGCGTAACCCCGATTAGTTGGGCTTCTGATTTTCTTAGGGTCAATTCATATCCACGCAGACTAATCTCGATAGGGTCACCTAGCGGGGCTAGTTTGCGTAGATAGACTTTTGTATGCTTGGTCAGTCCCATATCCATCAAACGCCGCTTCATTTCATTCAGGGCATAAATTTCCACCACATGACCAAATTCCCCCGGCAATAAGGTCGACAGTGGCACGATATCCTGTGCCTCTTGAGCCAGTTGAATATCAATTTTCTCTAAAATCGACTGATCAAAAGCCAGGCGAGAATGCTTCAACATGATAATAGCACTGGACTTGGTCCGTGAAACTAGCTCGACCTGACTTCCCACCTTGAGCCCCAAATTCGCCAAGTAGCGCACATGCTCTTCAGGCAGGTCAACTCCTACCACCTCGTAGAGAACTCCTACCTCTCCATTTAACAGAATCAATTTTTTTGACCTCCTACTCATTTTATGATATAATTCAGATTTTTTTAATATTTTACCATAATTACAGAAGAAA
>CAUTON010000095.1:0-5185 GCA_963539895.1 uncultured Streptococcus sp.
TCGTTTGTCAAAACGCAGAAGAAACTTTCTTCTGCAAAGCGTATATGGTATAATAGCCAGTAGATAAATAGAGTGAGGATGAATGACATGACAAAGTTATACGGAAGTTTAGAAGCGGGCGGGACCAAATTTGTTTGTGCTGTTGGGGATGAGAATTTCCAAATAGTTGAAAAAACACAATTTCCGACCACTACGCCCTACGAAACGATCGATCGGACGGTTGAATTTTTCAAGCGGTATGAGGATCGCTTGGCTGGTATTGCCATTGGCTCATTTGGACCGATTGATGTGGATAAAAATTCTAGCACCTATGGCTATGTGACCACGACACCGAAGCCACATTGGGCAAATGTTGATTTATTGGGTCTCATTGCGAAGGAATTCAATGTACCATTCTACTTCACGACAGATGTGAACTCGTCTGCTTTCGGGGAAGCCTTGGTCCGTAAAGGGGTTCACAGCTTGGTCTACTATACAATCGGGACTGGTATCGGTGCTGGTGCTATTGAAAATGGTGAGTTTGTCGGTGGTGTAGGCCATACAGAGGCAGGTCATACCTACGTCAATCTGCATCCGCAAGATGTGGCGCGTGAATTTCATGGTACTTGTCCATTCCACAAGGGATGCTTGGAAGGGCTAGCAGCAGGCCCATCCTTGGAAGCCCGAACAGGTATTCGTGGTGAATTGATTGCGCAAAATTCAGATGTCTGGGACGTTCAGGCTTATTACATTGCACAGGCAGCAGTGCAAGCAACCTTGCTCTATCGTCCACAAGTCATCGTGTTTGGCGGTGGTGTTATGGCACAAGAACACATGCTCAAACGTGTACGTGAGAAGTTCACCGCCCTACTCAATGGCTATCTACCTGTTCCTGATGCGACGGAGTACATCGTGACGCCTGCTGTGCCTGAAAATGGCTCTGCGACACTGGGAAACTTTGCGCTGGCAAAACAAATTTCAGAATAAGAAAGGCTGAAGCGAAAGCTTCAGTTTTTTGCTCAACAGCCAGTTGTCTCGAATCCGAAAAAGTAAGGAAAACATTGAAAATAATGCCTTATTGTGGTAGAATACTAAATTGAACTGAAATAAAAATAGGATGAACTAAATGGCAAAAAATATTCTTCGCTCCATTATTGAAAACGATAAGGGAGAATTGAAAAAATTAGAAAAAATGGCCGATAAGGTCCTTTCATACGCAGATGAGATGACAGGACTTTCAGATGAGGCTTTGCAGGCTAAGACAGAGGAGTTTAAGGGACGTTACCAAAAAGGGGAATCCTTAGATGACCTTTTGTATGAAGCTTATGCGGTAGTCCGTGAGGCATCTCGTCGTGTGCTTGGTCTCTATCCTTATAAGGTACAGGTCATGGGGGGAATTGTGCTCCACAATGGTGACGTACCTGAGATGAAGACTGGTGAAGGGAAAACTTTGACTGCGACCATGCCTGTCTATCTTAACGCTCTTGCAGGCGAAGGCGTGCACGTTGTCACAGTCAATGAATATTTGACAACTCGTGATGCGACTGAGATGGGGGAACTCTACTCATGGTTGGGTCTGTCTGTTGGGATCAACTTGGCAGCAAAGTCATCTCTTGAAAAGCGCGAAGCCTACAACTGTGACATCACTTATTCTACCAATGCGGAAATTGGTTTTGACTATTTGCGGGACAATATGGTCGTGCGGGCAGAAGATATGGTTCAACGCCCACTTAATTTTGCCTTGGTCGATGAGGTGGACTCTGTCTTGATTGACGAAGCGCGGACACCGCTGATTGTTTCTGGGCAAGCTAGCTCTGAGACCAACCAGCTTTACTTCATGGCGGATAATTTTGTCAAATCTTTGGAAGAAGATGACTACATTATCGATGGTTCTACAAAGACCATCGGGCTGTCTGATTCGGGGATTGACAAGGCTGAAAGCTTCTTCAAGCTAGACAACCTCTATGATGTGGAAAACGTAGCCCTGACACATTTTATTGACAATGCTCTTCGTGCCAACTACATCATGATTTACGATATTGACTACTTGGTCAATGATAATCAAGAAGTTTTGATTATTGATGCCTTTACTGGTCGGACCATGCCAGGCCGTCGCTATTCAGATGGATTGCACCAGGCTATCGAAGCCAAGGAAGGTGTACAGGTCCAAAACGAATCGAAGACAAGTGCTTCTATCACTTACCAAAACCTCTTCCGTATGTACAAAAAATTGGCAGGGATGACAGGTACTTGTAAGACGGAAGAAGAAGAATTCCGCGAAATCTACAACATTCGTGTAATCGCCATTCCAACCAATAAGCCTGTGATTCGGATTGACCATGACGATTTGCTTTATCCAAATTTGGAATACAAGTTCAATGCAGTTGTGGCGGATGTGAAAGCGCGCTACGAAAAAGGACAGCCAGTCCTTGTAGGGACAGTTGCGGTTGAAACCTCTGATTACCTCTCTAAGCGTCTGGTGGCGGAAGGGATTCCACATGAAGTCCTCAATGCGAAAAACCACTACCGCGAAGCGCAAATCATCATGAATGCGGGCCAAAAGGGTGCTGTTACCATCGCGACCAATATGGCTGGACGCGGTACCGATATCAAGTTGGGCCCTGGAGTGCGGGAACTTGGTGGACTATGTGTCATTGGGACAGAGCGTCATGAGAGCCGTCGGATTGACAATCAGCTTCGTGGTCGTTCAGGTCGTCAGGGTGACCCAGGTGAGTCCCAATTCTACCTGTCCTTTGAAGATGATTTAATGAAACGTTTTGCGCCAGATCGCGTGAAAAATATGCTGGAGCGGATGAACTTGGATCAGGAAGAAGCTGCTCTCAAGCATCGAATGTTGACTCGTCAGGTTGAAACTGCTCAGAAGCGCGTGGAAGGAAACAACTACGATTCTCGGAAGCAAATTCTGCAATACGACGATGTTATGCGTGAGCAACGGGAAATCATCTACAGCCAGCGTCATGACGTCATCACGGCCGATCGAGACCTTGGTCCAGAAATTAAGGCCATGATCAAGCGGACGATTGATCGTCAAGTTGAAGATCACAAACGGACCAAACGTGAGGAAGCTTTGCAAGCTATTTTGCGCTTTGCTCGAACCAATTTATTGGATGAAGCGTCTATCAGTTTGTCTGATTTGGAAGGGAAGACCGATGCTCAAATCAAGGACTTGCTCTTTGAGAAGGCGGAAGCTGTCTACCAATCACAAATGGAAAAATTGCGTGAGCCAGAGCGTGTTCGTGAGTTCCAAAAAGTCTTGATTCTGCGTGTGGTAGACAATAAATGGACGGATCACATTGATTCACTGGATCAGTTGCGTCAGGCTGTCAGCCTGCGGGGTTATGCGCAAAATAACCCAGTCGTAGAATACCAATCAGAAGCCTTTAGCATGTTTACAGATATGATTGCTTCGATTGAATTTGATGTGACGCGTCTGATGATGAAGGCACAGATTCATGCAAATGTAAAGCGTGAGCGTGTCCGTGAAGCTCACACGACAGCTGTTAAAAATATTATCCCTGGACAAGCCAAGCCAAAAGAAGCAGACGTTTCTTTTGATGGCGTGGGACGCAACGATATGTGCCCATGTGGTTCAGGTAAGAAATTTAAAAACTGTCACGGTCGGACACAACTTTAATAGAAAGAAAAGGTCTAGGAAACCCTCCTGACCTTTTTTAGAAAAAATGATAATAGGACATGGAATTGACCTGCAAGAGTTAGCTGGAATCAGGAAAGCGGCTGAAAGGAGCGAGCGATTTGCGCAGAAGGTTTTGACACCTGCTGAGTACGCCCGCTACCAAGAACTGCCTTCAAAGCGTCAGTTGGAATATCTGGCTGGCCGCTGGGCGGGGAAGGAAGCTTTTTCAAAGGCTTGGGGGACTGGGATTGGCCCAGTTGGTTTTCAGGATATTGAGATTTTAAATGATGAAAAGGGGGCACCTTTTGTTAATCGCTCTCCCTTTACAGGCAAGGTTTGGATTAGTCTGAGCCATTCAGGAGACTTTGTGCAGGCGAGTGTGATTTTGGAGGCAAGTGATGAAAGCTAGTACTCATCGGCCAACAGTGGCCAAGATAGATTTGGAAGCAATTCGGTTTAATCTACAGCAAGTCAAGTCGAAATTGAAGCCTACCACTCACGTATTTGCGGTGGTCAAGGCCAATGCTTATGGTCACGGGGCCAAAGTTGTCTCTTCTGCTTTGGCATCGGAGGTGGATGGATTTTGTGTCTCCAATATCGATGAGGCTTTAGAGCTGAGACAGGCAGGCATCTCTAATCACATTTTAATCTTAGGGGTCGTACCTGTGTCTGCGATACCTCTAGCTATTGAAAATGAGATTGCACTGGCAGTTACGAGCCTTGAATGGCTACAGGTCGCTAAGGTTGCAGGCATTGTATTGACTGGTCTAAAAGTTCACATCAAGATAGATACTGGTATGGGAAGACTTGGGTTTTCGAACAGTGATGATGTGTTAGAGGCAGTCGCACAGTTGGCAACGGCAGGAGCCATTTTTGAAGGGATTTTCACACATTTTGCCTGTGCTGACGAAGTAGATGAGGAGCATTTTAGGGGACAGTTGGAGCGATTTTCTGCGGTACTGGCTACTTTGCCAAGTCTGCCTCGTTACGTTCATGCTAGTAATTCAGCGACCAGCATTTGGCACGCGGATACAGTCTTTAATGCGGTTCGCTTGGGTGATGTGCTTTACGGCCTTAATCCAAGTGGACATACCTTAGAGATGCCATATGCAATTCAACCAGCCTTGCAGCTGACCTCTGAGTTAGTTCAAGTAAAAGCGATGCAGCCGCAGTCCACGATTGGCTACGGTGCCACGTATAAAACGACAGAAAGAGAAATCATCGGAGTGGTACCAATTGGCTACGCGGATGGTCTACAAAGAAAACTTCAAGGCCTGTCTGTACTGGTAGATGGCCAACCTTGTGAGATTGTCGGACGCGTGTCCATGGATCAAATCACTGTGCGTCTGCCTAAGGTCTATCCGATTGGCACCAGGGCAACGCTGATCGGTCAGGATGGTCCGCATGAAGTCACTGTGCAAGACTGGGCGGATAAGATTGGAACCATTAACTACGAGGTGGCTTGTCTGCTGTCTGATCGCATTCCTCGAATATATTAAAAAGGGAGTGAGACAAAAATCGGTAATTACGCAGAAATTCGATTTTGTCGTC
>CAUTON010000096.1:0-5181 GCA_963539895.1 uncultured Streptococcus sp.
GTTTTCTTGTCATATCTTTAGTTTAACATTTTTTGTGAATACAGGTTCTAAAAATGATTGCATACGATTCCTTTCAAATGTGTGGTAAAAATCTGGATTAGCTAATCTTATTTTACCCATTTTATGTCTGATATAGCCGTCACTGCAAATTTGCAAAATGTCAGGTATATTATTAGCTCGCAGGGCTTTTCAGCAGTGTACACGCTTCATTCTACCCTAAAAATCCTCATCCAACTAGCCTATGAGGAAAGCCCAAAAAGCACCTGCCCAATTGGACAGGTGTTCACTTTCTCTTATTCAACCGATTTGAGGGCTTCGAGCATATCGACGTGTCTGAGTTTATAATTGACAAAGATGCCGAGGACTGCGAGGATGCCGACAATAGCAATAATCGGAGTTAGATAGACTTCAATTCCCACGGTTGGCTTAAACATGAGCTGGCTGGAGCCAATCATATTGAGGATAACACGGTGGAGAACCCAGCCGCCAGCCAAACCTGTCAGGATCCCAATGATGGACAACACGATGGTCTCGCGGTAGATATACATGGTCACTTCCTTATTGTGGAAACCTAGCACCTTGATAGTGGACAACTCACGAATGCGCTCAGCCACATTGATATTGGTCAGGTTGTAGAGGATGACCACAGCGAGGAGAATAGACAGGACAATCAGCACGATCATGACGGACTGAAGGGAGCCTGCCACGGTATGGAGCATGTTTTCCATAGCGGAGTTGTGCACCACTGCTACTACCCCGTCTAAGGCTAGGAAGTCCGCTGCTACTACTTGCACATTGTCCGAGGAGTCATCTGATAGAATGACGAGGGCACTATTGGTCTCAAATGTCTGGTCAGTCAGTGCCTCATAGTAGTCCGCCGTCATGTAGATGTAGTGGCCAGCGTACATTTCAGTGATGCCAGTCACCTTTACGGTCACTTCTTTGTTGTCAATGGTCACCGTCAGCTCATCGCCTGCTGAGACTTCATAGAGGTCGGCTAATTTTTCAGAGAGGATGACGCCGTCATCCGTCAGACTAAGGCTTTCTTGACTGGCGCGATTACGCAAGTCGATGTAGTCTGAGAAAGCCTTGCTATCGTCTGCCACGATGAGACTGATGCTTTGCTCCTCAGATTCCCCAGGGATAGACTCAGACAGGGTCAGGTAGCGAATAGCCAAGCTAGATGCCACCGCATCGGACGCAAGAAGCTCATCAACGGCAGCTGTCTCTTTCTCGTCCGCGGTGGACGACTCCGCCACAATCAAATCATAGCCGATAATCTGGCCAAACTGAGTGTCCGCCACGCCTGAGATGGAGGAGCGGATGCCCAGCCCCGCAAAGAGGAGAGCGACAGACCCCGCCACGCCAAAGAGGGTCATGAGCATGCGCTGCTTGTAACGGAAAATGTTGCGGGCCGTCACCTTGTGAGTAAAGGACAGGCGCTTCCAGATAAAGGGCAAGCGTTCCAGAAGGATCTTAGAGCCAGCCACAGGGGGCTTAGCCAACAAAAGTTGGGCCGGTTTTTCGGATAATTCCCGACGCGCCACCAGATAGGCAGGCAAGACCGCAGATATCAGGGCTAAGAGGATAGCCAGCAGAGTCCAACTTGGGTAGAAATAGATATTGGACGCCCCAATCACCGTGCTGCTGGTCAGGATATCCCCAATCATGGGAGAGAGGAAGAAATTCCCAACCAAAATCCCAACCAAGGTCCCTGTCAGACTGGCAATCAGACCATAGATGACAAACTTAGCGATAATCTGACGATTGGTGTAACCAAGAGCCTTGAAAATACCAGCTTGTGTCCGCTCTTCGTCGACAAAGCGGGTCATGGTGGTCAAGGTCACCATAGCCGCCACGATGTAGAGGACGACGGGGAAGATGTCCCCCACCGCTGCGATAGAGGTCGAGCCAGAGCTATAGGTCACGTAACCATCTCCGCCCGGTATGGTCGTGCGTGTATAGCTGGTGTAGGCTGGCTCCGTCAGCTGATCCACTTCTTCTTGGGCATCTGCTAAGTCTACTTTTGCATCGGCGATTTCGACATCGGCGTCCGCTTTTTGCTCAGCATATTCTGCCTTTCCATCGGCCAATTCCGCCTGGGCTTCTTCTAATGTTGCCTGGTTCTTGGTGATTGTTGCCTTAGCTTCTTCTAGCTCAGCAAGGCCTGTTTGGTACTGGGCGTAGCCACTATTGTACTCGGTAAGACCTGCTTGGTAAGCTGCCATGCCTGCATTGTATTGTGCTAAGTTGGATTCATAAGTAGCCAGACCCGCTTGGTACTGGGCAAGACCTTGGTCGTAGATGGCTTTGTTTTCTTCATAACTGGCAAAACCTGCCTCATACTGAGCGAGACCTGCCTCATAGATTACTTTTGCGCTGGCGAGAGCTTCTTCCTGGGTGACAATCTGAGCCTCTGCTGCGATGATGTCAGGATTGGTCGTAGGGTCTTGGCCTGCGGCAATGAGGGCTTGCTTTTGACTGGCTAATGTCGATTTGGCTGTCGCCAAAGCTGACTCTGCGCTAGCAATTTGAGAGGCTGCGCTATCGAGTTCTGTTTTCTTGCTGTCCAAGGTATTTTTGGCAGTCGTTAATTGACTGGCAGCTGCGTCTAGCTGACTCTTAGTGCTGTCAAGGGTTGACTTGGCAGTATCTAATTGACTTTTTGCAGAAGCGAGCTGTGCAGCCGTTGATTGCAGGGTAGCAGCTGCACTATCGAGCTGTGTTTTTGAGCTAGCCAATTCAGCTTCCCCAGTGGTGACTTGCTCTTTAGCAGTGGCCAGCTGGCTTTCCCCGTCTGCAATCTCGCTTTCCGCGTCGGTAATCTTCTGAGCTGCGTCAGCTAGTTTCTTTTCCGCGTCTGCAATCTCTTGCGTCCCCTCATCAATTTCTGCCTGAGCGTCAGCCTTGAGGCTAGCAAGGCGAGCTTCTCCGTTGTCGGCAAGAAGTACGTCTAGATCATCCTGATGGTCGCGCAGCTTTTCTTCATACGCATCAGTGGCAAATCCCACTCCGTCCAAATCGGCATAGGAGATACGGGCAATCATGTAGATATCGGAGTCAAAGGCATCATCCGTCACTAGCGCGTAACCAGCCAGCTGTCCAGTCCCAGCAGAGGATTGCCCCATGTCGTCGGTGTCCCAGATTTCGGAGGAATTGACAAAGCCCGTTACCGTGTAGGTCGTGGTCTCAAGACTGGAGTCAGAGTCCGTCGTAAAGCTGATGCTGTCGCCAATCTGGTAGTCATCACTCATCGAGTTTGCAAGCGCAATCTCGGTCTTATCCGTCGGAAAAGCACCCGATACCAGCTCAAACTGAGAAACCTCCTGTGTCTCTGAGTAAACCCGCACCGCTGTGTTAGAGTCCGCCACCGTCACATCTTCCAAATAGCCAAATTCGACCGTGGCTTCTTCTAAGCTAGACAGCTCTGCTATATCCTCTTCGGACAGACCATAGTCAGCCATGACAGCCAAATCCATGGTATTGTAAGTCTCGATAAAGGTCTGGGCAGTCCGCTGCATGTTGGGAGTAGTCACCTTGAGCCCGACTAGGGCAATCGCCCCAATGGCCATCAGACTAAAAATGGAAAAAAAGCGACCTTTTGACTTGCTGAAGGACTGCCTGATATCCTTCCAATAGATTTTCTTACTCATTGCAACCTCCTAGTATTCTAAGGTCGCAATGTCTTGCGGGTTTGCGTTGATTTTGACAGATTTGACAGTCGCATCTCGCATGTGAATGACCCGATCCGCGATGGGAGCTAGGGCTGAGTTATGGGTCACGATGATGACAGTTGCTCCCTGATTGCGGGACATATCTTGCAGGATTTGCAGGACTTGTTTCCCTGTATTGTAGTCTAGAGCACCTGTCGGCTCATCACAGAGGAGAATTTTGGGCTTCTTTGCCACAGCGCGGGCAATCGACACCCGCTGCTGCTCACCACCAGACAGCTGGGCTGGAAAATTGTTAAGGCGTTTGCCCAATCCCACTTCTGTCAGAATTTCCACAGGGTCCATGGCATCCTTGACGATTTCAGAGGCCAGCTCCACATTTTCCTTAGCCGTTAGATTAGCCACCAGATTGTAAAATTGGAAGACAAAGCCCACATCATCCCTACGGTAATTGGTCCGCTGATGGGAATTAAACTGGGCGATATCCGTACCATCAATGATAACCTGCCCCTCATCGTTGGTATCCATGCCACCCAAGATATTGAGCATGGTGGATTTTCCCGCACCAGATGAGCCCAAGATGATGACCAACTCCCCTTTTTCAATTTCAAAATTTACATCATTGTTGGCGATAATCTCATTGTCACCAGAACCATAGCGTTTAGTAGAATGTTTTACTTCGATATAAGCCATAGCTGTCTCCTTCTTATCTTCTTTCATTATACCACCTTATTTGATTTTCTCTTTCCTTTTTGAAAATAATATAAACAAAGTGTTGAATTAACATGTGGTCTATGATATCATGAAGAAAATCAAATCACAAGGACAAAACTCAACACTTTGTTGATTTAAGAAAGCAAATGAAAAAAAATCAAGCCATCCGCCAAACCGAATCAAAACAGTACATCAAAACAGCCCTTACCCAACTGCTCAATGAGCAGAAATTCAGAACGCTGACGGTCAGCCAAATTACGCGCAAAGCGGGCATCAATCGTGGCACCTTCTACCTCCATTTCAAGGATAAGGACGACATGATGCTGTCCTTCAAGGAAGATTTTTGGAAGGACTTGCAAGCACTGATGGCTGACAAGGCTGGCCAGCCTAGAGTCGTTGTGACCGAGATGCTGCGTTACATACGAAATGACTTTGCCTTTATCCAAGCTATTTCCAACAGTCCATCTGTCGATTTTGCCGAATCTATCAAAGAATTTATCCTGATGATTACCCAGCACGAGCCACTATTTGAAGAATGGATTCAAGCTTACTACAAGATTCCTTACGACTACGCTAAGGAAGTCTTTCTCTCTTCCATCGCCAGTATTATTTGCCGTTGGATTGAAAAAAATGGCGAAGAAAGCCCCGAAGAGCTAACCGATATCATTTTTCAAGTGATTGACCCAGAGGAAACTTATACGAAAAAAAGCTAGAAATTTCTAGCTTTTTATTCATATTATTATCCATGCAATCACACTGACATGGACTTTTCGGTTTGTTTTTACTTTACACCTAT
>CAUTON010000097.1:0-5088 GCA_963539895.1 uncultured Streptococcus sp.
AATAAGGCAAAATTAGGACATTCAAATCCTGTCTCTATCCTTCAAAAACGTCCTGAAAACCGTCTGAAAGAGTGGGTTAACGCTGTCAATCTGTTCCTTGCTTAAGTCGAAAAAGTGGTTAACTTGCTTCTCCTGGCAGTGAAAAAGTAAGAGCTGGTAGAGTTTATAGTGTTTCCTGAGTTCGTCAGAGTAGCTCAAAAGACCGTCGCCCCCCTCTGATTGGTCAAATGCATACGAAAAGTCGGGCGGTAAAAACGCTTGTCATCCTGTTGGAGTAAATCAATCCACTGGACTGATTTAGCCTGAGCCAAGAAATAAAAAAGCGAAGTTTCGGTAACGTTTCAGTGCCTTATATTCGTGGGATTTACTCTCAAAAGTATTCATGATTTGGGTACGGACACGATTCATAGCACGGCTCAAATATTGCACAATGTAGAACCGATCAAGCACGATTTCACTCCCACTCATAACTTCAGGCAAAGTATTCAAGTTTGTCTTGAACGTGAAGTCATTTAGCTTACGAATGACGATTGAGGTTGAGGTGGAAAGTTTATCAGCGATTGATCTACTCCCCATATAGTAGACAGTGAAAAAACAAAAATTCACTAGATGCTGGTCATGGAGACTTTTTCAATGAGGAATTGTGCGACCTTCTGTTTGACAATGGTTAGAATCTGGTGATTTTTAGGGACAAGTGAGGTCTCAGCGACAGCGATTTTTCCGCATTCTTTGCAATTGAAACGCCGTTTTTTGAGACGAATCAAAATCCTATAGCCAGCACATTCAAGGAAAGGGAGCTTAGATTCACGCTGGAAATCATATTTGCCCATCTGTCCGTGACAGTGGGCACAAGCTGGGGTGTCATAATCCAGCGTAACTTTTAACTCCTTGTGACTGCCCTTATCCAGCACTTCCTTATCAAATCTTATCTTAGAGTCTTTAATTCCCAGCAGTTGTATAATAAAACGAATGGGGCTACGCTTTTCATTATAGATTATATGGGGCTATTTTGCTGACTATAAACAACAGAAATATAATGATTCTGTATCTCAAAAGGAGAATAGTGATTTTAGCACTTTTGTAAAAAGAGTGCTAAAAATTATTGTTTTGTCTTGACAAGTCCTTTTTTATGAGTATAATAAAATTATGGTTTAGCACTCGAAACTACAGAGTGCTAATTCAAAGAGAGGTGATGTCAATATGATGACAGATCGTCAGAGTGATATTTTAAATTTAATTGTTGAAATGTTCACTCAAACCCATGAGCCAGTAGGTTCTAAAGCTTTACAGACGATCATTGATTCTAGTTCTGCGACTATTCGTAATGAAATGGCCAAACTGGAAAAGTTAGGCTATCTAGAAAAAGCTCATACATCTAGTGGGCGTTTACCTAGCCGAGCAGGATTCCAGTATTTTGTAACTCATTCGCTCAAACTGGATAGTATAGATGAACAGGATGTCTACCAGGTTGTTAAAGGCTTTGACTTTGAAGCTTTCAGGCTAGAGGACATTCTCCATGTGGCAGCGAAGATCTTGGCTGACATGACGGGGTATACGGCAGTTATTCAAGATGTAGAGCCAACCATGCAGCGCCTGACAGGTTTTGATATTGTGCAACTCTCCAGCCATGATGCGTTAGCTATTTTGATTCTAGATGAGTCCAAGCCTGTCACTGTGCAGTTTGCTATTCCCAAGAACTTCTTGACCAGCGACCTGCTGGTCCTCAAGGATTTGGTGGATGAGCGCTTTGTGGACAAGCGGGTGCTGGACATCCACTACAAGCTGCGAACGGAGATTCCCCAGGTGGTGCAGAAGTATTTCAAGACCACGGACAATGTCCTGGACCTCTTTGATTACATCTTCAGCCAGCTCTTCAAGGAATTGGTCTTCATTGAAGGGAAGGTCTCCTCGCTACACTATGCTGATCTCGCCACTTACCAGTTTTTGGATAATGAGCAGGGTGTAGCTCTTTCGCTTAGGAATAGCATGCCCGATGAATTGATGAATCAGGTCTTAGTAGCGGAGTCGCCTGAGGCTGCTCTGGCTGAATTGAGTGTCATCAGTCACAAATTTATCATTCCCTATCGGGGGATGGCACTGATGAGCCTCATTGGACCTGTGGAGATGGATTATCGTCGTGTGGTTAGCTTGATTAATATCATTAGTCGCGTTATGGTCGCCAAGTTGACAGATTATTATCGCTATTTAAATAGTAATCACTATGAGATGAATAAAGGAGGTTTCTAGTGTCAGAAGAAACAAAAAATGAAGAGGTTGTCGAGGAAGTTGAAGCGACTGAAGAAGTCGTGGAAGAAACTCCCCAAACCCCTGAAAAATCAGAATTAGACTTGGCAAAGGAGCGAGCAGACGATTTTGAAAACAAATACCTGCGTGCCCATGCTGAGATGCAAAACATCCAACGTCGCGCTAGCGAAGAACGTCAGACTCTGCAACGTTATCGTTCACAAGACTTGGCTAAGAAAATCTTGCCAAGTTTGGACAATTTGGAGCGTGCCCTTGCGGTTGAAGGCTTGACGGATGATGTCAAAAAAGGTCTTGAAATGGTGCAAGAAAGCCTTATTCAAGCTCTTAAGGAAGAAGGGGTCGAAGAAGTTCCCCTTGAAACATTTGACCATAACTTCCATATGGCAATTCAGACTCTACCAGCAGACGAGGAACACCCAGCAGACACTATCGCACAAGTCTTCCAAAAAGGCTACAAACTCCATGAACGTCTCTTGAGACCAGCTATGGTGGTGGTGTATAATTAAGATGCAAAGGGCGTAAAAAAGCGAGAAGAAAATAGGAAACTAACGACATGTGCTTGCACACAAGGTAGTTTATCATTTTCTCGACGCTTTTAGCTCGTGCTCAGTTACACTAGAAGTATCAATTTTTTATCGCTCACGTCGTAGCAAATAACCTTGACCGAAATGTCGTAAAACTAGGTGGTAAGTCAGAAATCTTTGATTTCGTTGACGCACCCCTGCAAGGCTGATTAGAATTTTCATAGCCAGAATGGCGTAGAAAGTTCAGTCAGCTACTGCGAAAAAAATGTTAATAGATATGTAAGCCAAAGGCTTGCTAGAAGGATACTTTTCGCCGTAGTGGCTGTGAGATAAGCGATTGTTTCGCTTATCTCACGACGGAATTTTTGAGACATTTGCCTCAAAAATTAGCTATGAAACGCCGTAGGCGGTTGCTAGCGTCCGCACTACTTTAGAAAAGTATCAAAAAATAATAAAAAGAGGAAAATAAAATGAGTAAAATTATCGGTATTGACTTAGGAACAACTAACTCAGCAGTTGCAGTTCTTGAAGGAACTGAATCAAAAATCATCGCAAACCCAGAAGGTAACCGTACCACTCCGTCTGTAGTATCATTCAAAAACGGCGAAATCATCGTCGGTGATGCAGCGAAACGTCAAGCGGTGACAAACCCAGAAACCATCATTTCTATCAAATCAAAAATGGGTTCATCTGAAAAAGTAGCTGCTAACGGCAAAGAATACACACCACAAGAAATCTCAGCTATGATTCTTCAGTACCTGAAAGGATACGCAGAAGATTATCTTGGTGAAAAAGTAACTAAAGCGGTTATCACCGTGCCTGCTTACTTCAACGATGCCCAACGTCAAGCAACAAAAGATGCAGGTAAAATTGCTGGTCTTGAAGTAGAACGTATCGTCAACGAACCAACTGCGGCAGCTCTTGCTTACGGTTTGGATAAAACTGATAAAGACGAAAAAATCTTGGTATTTGACCTTGGTGGTGGTACTTTCGACGTGTCTATCCTTGAACTCGGTGACGGTGTCTTCGACGTTCTTGCAACTGCTGGTGACAACAAACTCGGTGGTGACGACTTTGACCAAAAAATCATTGACTGGTTGGTGGCAGAGTTCAAGAAAGAAAACGGCATCGACCTTGCAGCAGACAAAATGGCTTTGCAACGTTTGAAAGATGCAGCTGAAAAAGCGAAAAAAGACCTTTCTGGTGTGACCCAAACCCAAATCAGCTTGCCGTTCATCACGGCTGGTGCTGCTGGACCACTTCACTTGGAAATGAGCCTTTCTCGTGCCAAATTCGACGAATTGACTCGTGACCTTGTAGAACGGACCAAAACACCAGTTCGTCAAGCTTTGTCAGATGCTGGCTTGTCACTTTCAGAAATCGACGAAGTCATCCTTGTTGGTGGTTCAACTCGTATTCCTGCCGTTGTGGAAGCTGTTAAAGCTGAAACTGGTAAAGAGCCAAACAAATCTGTGAACCCTGATGAAGTCGTTGCCATGGGTGCGGCTATCCAAGGTGGTGTTATCACTGGTGACGTCAAAGACGTTGTTCTTCTCGACGTCACACCATTGTCACTTGGTATCGAAACGATGGGTGGCGTCTTTACAAAACTCATCGACCGCAACACTACGATTCCAACCTCTAAATCACAAGTCTTCTCAACTGCAGCAGACAACCAACCAGCCGTTGATATCCACGTTCTTCAAGGGGAACGCCCAATGGCAGCAGACAACAAGACTCTTGGACGCTTCCAATTGACTGATATTCCAGCTGCTCGTCGTGGAATCCCTCAAATCGAAGTAACATTTGATATCGACAAAAACGGTATCGTTTCTGTAAAAGCAAAAGACCTTGGTACTCAAAAAGAACAACATATCGTCATTCAGTCTAACTCTGGTTTGACAGACGAAGAAATCGACCGCATGATGAAAGACGCTGAAGCAAACGCTGAAGCAGATGCTAAACGTAAAGAGGAAGTGGACCTCCGCAACAACGTGGATCAAGCTATCTTTGCGACTGAAAAGACAATCAAGGAAACTGAAGGTAAAGGCTTCGATGCAGAACGTGATGCTGCACAAGCTGCCCTTGATGATCTTAAGAAAGCTCAAGAAGACAACAACTTGGACGACATGAAAGCAAAATTGGAAGCTCTCAATGAAAAAGCACAAGCCCTAGCTGTTAAGATGTATGAACAAGCTGCCGCAGCACAACAAGCAGCAGGAGGCGAAGAAAGCGGTCAAGCCACAGGCGACGATGTCGTAGACGGCGAGTTTACGGAGAAGTAAAACAATCCGGGGGA
>CAUTON010000098.1:0-4989 GCA_963539895.1 uncultured Streptococcus sp.
ATTATTCATGTGGTGCTGGAGTCGGCACCGTGGTGGCTACCGTGGGAAGTGTGATGGAAACAAGAAAGGTTAGGTGAGTCCGATGAGCTAAGCTATTAGATAATGTTGGTGAGATTTTCCTAAAAAATGAAAAGAGGTTTATTATGTTGATGACTCTTAAAAAGAACGCACTGTTGCTAATGATTATTACGGCTTTATGTGGTCTTGGATGTTTTAACATAGGAAATACGGCATCAGCAATACAAGCAGCCGCTGTAGTAAATACAAAGATAGTAAGAATTTATACGGAGCAAGGGCGTTCCGAAACTACCTATACATGGAGACAATTGACGTACAGAAGAGGATTCACTTATAGAATAACCAGTGAATATAAAGCGTTTGGACTATTTGTAGTAGAGGATATCTACACCTACCATTACACGACATACTAAAATACTGGCCCTAGAGAGTTTCTCTGGGGCTAGAGGTGGTGAAGGAATGATGAAATTTTTTGTTTTTGAGTTGAAACGATTTATCCGCAGTCCTAAGAATAAAATTTGTTTAGGGCTCCTGTTTTCCATCATCGTGGGGCTATTTATTGTATATGAAACTATTTATCATCAACAGTCAGTTACAATGAGTTTGGATATAGCGAAACTCAATCTTCAGCAGGCCCAGCTAGCGGTATCCGATTTAGAAAAAGTAGTAGAAGAGACACCTGATGATGAAGCGTCAGCCTTGTTGCTAGCAAATGCTGAAATAGAGTATGAATTGCTGTCCGAGCAAGTAACAGCCTTAGAAAATGAGGATTTTCAAACCTATGCCGATTTGGAGTACCAGTTAAACGAGATAAGGCTTGAGACCCTTTCGGATGAAGATTCGGAAGAATATCAGTCATTAGTAGCGGCTAATCGTTATATGGATGCCGTGAAGGCTGCTGGTGGAACGCCTAGCGAAAGTATCAACCAAACCAGTGAATCTGCTTTTACCACCGGTTCTTATATGCTTGCCTGGCTCTCATCAGCCTCATTGTTTGTCTTATTTACTGTCTTAGTTGCTGACTCAGTCAGTCATGAAATTGAATCATCACAAATCCGCTTTTACAATTTAGTCGGCGGCCGAACAACAAAGACGCTCGCGCTTAAGCTGCTTGTTCCGATTTTGACCGTTTTAGGAACCACAGTAGTCAGCTTTCTAGTCATCTATCTGCTTAAAGGCCTACTAGGAACTTTTGGGACATGGCAATATCCGTACATGACAACAGGTCGGATGATTATCCCAATTTGGCAAGCAGTATTACATACTCTGATTCTATTTATATGTGCCTTACTCTTTCTTGCAAGTCTAGGGCAGCTATTGTCTCTAATTTTTAAGAAAAGCTTAGTTGTCATTGGCCTCATCGTCCTCTGTCTGACAGCCTTTATGACTTTTTCACGTGAAGCGTGGTTTCAACCCATCAAGCCGTTTTTACCATTTGAGTACCTTGGTTATGGTCGGCTGTTGAATGATGTTGCCATTCTACCGAATCACTCCTTCTTAATTGGCATTTTATATCTTTGTGCCTGCAACCTCATCTTTTTTACCATTTCAGCTATATTGTATAAAGGATACTACCAGAGAAAGGCGGGGCAAGTATGAAAGGATTGACGATTAAAAATCTTACGACAGAAATCTTTCAGGGCCTGAGTTTCGAACTGACAATTTCTGGCCTTTATGGAATTATCGGGCGAAATGGCATCGGGAAGAGTACACTTTTTAGCATCTTGAATCAGGAAATCATCGTAAAATCAGCACGCATTGAAACCAGTAAGCTTGTCTATGTGCCCAGTCTCGATATATTTGACAAACACTTGACAGCAAATGATTATGTTCAACTGTTATCGAGCGAGGAGCAAGCTCGATTTCAAACTTACACCTCAAGGTTAGGCGGCTTGGATTTCTTGAACAAAAAAATCGGCAAGTACTCCCTCGGTATGAAGGAATTGTTTGCCTTTTTGTACACCCTATCACTAGAAGCAGATGTATACATTCTAGATGAATTGCTGGATGGCATTGATGAGCAGAAGCGAGCAACTGCGTATCAGCTACTAAAAGAAGTCAGTCAGGATAGCATCATTCTATTCACCTCGCATAATTTGACAGAAGTTTTTGCAGTCTGTGATACAGTCTATGTGCTGGATAGAGCATCTTTGACGGAGGTGAATGAAATAAGCCTTGCGCGTGAACTGATTCTGATTTAGCAGAGAGAATTGAAAAATTCGGAGGTCAACATGGAAATACGTCATATCAAAAGCCTAATATTTTTAGCAATCTTTATCGTCAGCATCATTATAAATCGGTTTGGCAATAAAAATAGTCATTATTTTTAGATAGTTCCTAAAAGGTCTGGGCAAAAGCCCGACCTCTTTTTTGCTTGTTGAGTTCATTCGAACCTCTCTTTTTGTGTTATAATCATTTGGAGAATGATTTACGAATAAACTTATTGAGGAGGTCTTATGAAAGCAGAGATTATTGCTGTTGGGACAGAGATTCTGACCGGTCAGATTGTCAATACAAATGCCCAATTTATTTCAGAAAAATTTGCAGAGCTGGGGATTGATGTCTACTTCCAGACAGCTGTCGGTGACAATGTAGAACGCCTTTTGTCCGTTCTTGCGATTGCAAAGGAGCGTAGTGATTTGGTCGTGCTCTGTGGCGGTCTGGGACCGACCGAGGATGATCTGACCAAGCAGACCTTGGCCCAGTTTCTAGGAAGAGAGTTGGTCTTTGACTCCGCAGCCAGCAAGCGTTTAGATGACTTTTTTGCGACACGTCCCCAGTATGTCCGCACTCCAAATAATGAACGCCAAGCCCAGATTGTAGAAGGGTCTACACCCATTCCAAACATTGGCGGGCTTGCAGTTGGTGGCATGATTGAGGTTGATGGGGTGACCTACGTGGTCTTGCCGGGCCCACCAAGTGAGCTAAAGCCCATGGTGCTGGATGGCTTAGCGCCGCTCCTAGCGGGCAATCAGCGCCTTTACTCACGTGTCTTGCGCTTCTTTGGCATTGGTGAGAGCCAGCTGGTGACCGTTTTAGCGGACCTGATTGACCAGCAGACGGATCCGACTCTGGCGCCCTACGCTAAGGTGGGGGAAGTAACATTGCGTCTCTCGACCAAGGCTGCTTCCCAAGAGGAAGCTGACCGCAAACTCGATGCCATTGAGGAGCAAATTGGCGATGTTCAGTCACTGGATGGCCGTCCCCTCAAGGATTTTGTCTATGGCTATGGTGACGACAATAGTTTAGCTCAAGTGGTGGTTGATTTATTGAAGGAAAAGCATCTGACCATCACAGCAGCAGAGAGTCTGACCGCAGGGCTTTTGCAGGCTAGACTGGCTGATTTTGCTGGCGCTTCTCAGGTCTTTAAAGGTGGCTTTGTCACTTATAGTCTGGAAGAAAAAGCAAAAATGCTGGGCATCCCAGCTGATGAGTTGGCTACCCACGGTGTGATTAGCGCCTTTACGGCGGAAGCCATGGCTGCTGGAGCGCGTGAAAAGACAGGAGCAGACATTGCCGTATCGCTGACAGGAGTAGCTGGTCCAGATGAGCTAGAAGGTCAGCCGGCAGGGTCCCTTTTTGTCGGTCTTGCCACAGAATCTGGCGTCAGCTCTCGCGAAGTGCGCATCGGTGGCCGCTCACGGGCGGATATCCGCTACATCGCAACCCTATATTCCCTTAGTGACGTGCGTCAGGCTTTGTTAAATGCTTAAGATTTGGTATAATAAATAGATGTATGTCTAGAAAGAAGAGGAAAAATGGCAAAAAAACCAAGTAAAAAACTAGAAGATATTACAAAAAAATTTGGTGAAGAACGTAAAAAAGCGCTTGATGATGCATTGAAAAATATTGAAAAAGATTTCGGGAAAGGCGCTGTTATGCGTCTGGGCGAACGTGCCGAGCAAAAAGTTCAGGTCATGAGTTCAGGTTCTTTGGCTCTTGACATTGCACTTGGTGCAGGTGGCTATCCGAAAGGCCGTATCATTGAAATCTACGGTCCAGAGTCATCAGGTAAGACCACCGTGGCTCTACACGCTGTAGCGCAAGCTCAAAAAGAAGGTGGCATTGCAGCCTTTATCGACGCCGAGCATGCTCTTGATCCTGCCTATGCAGCAGCCCTTGGGGTCAATATTGATGAATTGCTCTTGTCTCAACCAGACTCAGGTGAGCAAGGTCTTGAAATCGCAGGAAAATTGATCGACTCAGGAGCCATAGACCTTGTGGTCATTGACTCGGTAGCCGCTCTTGTACCGCGCGCTGAAATTGATGGGGAAATTGGCGATAGCCACGTAGGTCTTCAAGCTCGTATGATGAGTCAGGCCATGCGCAAACTCTCTTCCTCCATTAACAAAACAAAAACCATTGCCATCTTTATCAACCAATTGCGTGAAAAAGTTGGGATCATGTTTGGGAACCCAGAAACCACACCTGGTGGCCGTGCCCTTAAATTCTACGCCTCAGTCCGTCTCGATGTCCGCGGAAATACGCAAATTAAAGGATCCGGTGACCAAAAAGACCAAAATGTTGGTAAGGAAACCAAGATTAAGGTCGTGAAAAACAAGGTAGCTCCGCCATTCAAAGAAGCTATCGTGGAAATTATGTATGGGGAAGGTATCTCACGTACTGGGGAGCTAGTCAAGATTGCCAGCAATCTCGATATCATCAAAAAATCAGGTGCCTGGTTCTCCTACAATGATGAGAAAATCGGCCAAGGTTCAGAAAATGCCAAGAAATACCTGGCTGAAAATCCAGCCGTCTTTGAAGAAATTGACCGCAAGGTCCGCCAACACTATGGCTTGATTGAAGCGGATGAAGCAGAAGCTGTCGTGACAGAATCTGAAGCTCCAGTAGCAGATGATCTTATTCTGGACCTCGACGGTGGCATTGAGATTGAGGAGTAAAAAGGTCCGGGGGACCTTTTTAGCCCGCGAGTCCAAAAATAACGAACGAGCGGCAGGTCCGGGGGACCTT
>CAUTON010000099.1:0-4963 GCA_963539895.1 uncultured Streptococcus sp.
TGCAATGAATTTTGGTGGGTATCGGCTTATGTCGTCAAAGGGATACGAAGAAATCAGCTGATCTATGCGACCGATCATCTTTATGGCATTTGCCAGCAAGAGCTCTTTAAGGTCTTGGCTTGGCAAGTAGTAAGTGATAGGGGAGTAGTCGATATCGGGAAAAACTACAAGTACCTCTTTCACTACTTGCCTGCTGAAAAGGAGAAGAAGTTCTCAACACTTCTTAATTTGTCCAGTCTAGAAAAGATTACTCAGTCTTTGTTTGTCACTATGAATATCTTTCATCAGGAAGCTCAAAGTCTAGCCCAAAAGATGGGGTTTGCCTACAATCACAAAGAGGCTAAGAAGATGATGGCTTATGCTGAGGAAAAACTTTTGAATCTTTGATACAATAATTTATTTTAAACACTTTAAACTACAGAAAGAATCGTTTGGTTACTTGTAGTAACTGAACACGGTCTACACTCTTTTATCATTACACATACTCTACATTCTTTGAAAGGAGTTGAACACGCCCTAAATGCTGTGTGAAAAACTCCTTATTACCAACGAAGTGACATACCTTATTTAAAATTACAGAAAGGATAGTTTGGTTGTATAGCAACTGAACACGGGACTAATTTCTTAGGAAAAAAGATAAATCGATTGGAGTTCATCGAACCCTGCATCGATTTCCTATTTTTCTACAGAAATTTTCGGCAAGCCGAAACGTCCCTTTGTATCTTATGAGTAACATTCAAATCATGTCCCTCGAGGACATCATGGGAGAGCGTTTTGGGCGCTACTCCAAGTACATCATTCAGGAGCGGGCGCTCCCTGATATTCGTGACGGGCTCAAACCCGTTCAGCGCCGCATCCTTTATTCCATGAATAAGGATGGCAATACCTTTGAAAAAGGCTACCGCAAGTCCGCCAAATCGGTCGGAAACATCATGGGGAATTTCCATCCTCATGGCGATAGCTCTATTTATGATGCCATGGTTCGTATGTCCCAAGACTGGAAAAACCGTGAAATCCTAGTCGAAATGCACGGCAACAACGGCTCCATGGACGGGGATCCGCCTGCGGCCATGCGTTACACCGAGGCACGGCTGTCTGAGATTGCGGGCTACCTGCTCCAGGACATCGACAAAAACACGGTCCCTTGGGTCTGGAACTTTGACGATACGGAGAAAGAGCCGACGGTCCTGCCTGCTGCCTTTCCAAATCTTTTGGTCAATGGGGCGACAGGGATTTCAGCAGGTTACGCTACAGACATACCGCCGCACAATCTAGCTGAGGTCATTGACGCTGTGGTCTACATGATTGACCATCCGACTGCCAAATTGGACAAACTCATGGAGTTTTTGCCTGGACCAGATTTCCCGACGGGAGCTATCATCCAGGGGGCTGACGAGATTAAAAAGGCCTACGAGACTGGTAAAGGCCGAGTAGTGGTCCGTTCCCGCACTGCCATTGAACAACTCAAAGGCGGCAAGGAACAAATCATCGTCACTGAGATTCCATACGATGTCAACAAGGCTGTCTTGGTCAAAAAAATTGACGACGTCCGTGTCAACAACAAGGTTCCTGGCATTGTGGAAGTTCGTGACGAGTCTGACCGTGAAGGCTTGCGCATCGCCATTGAACTCAAAAAAGACGCCGATAGTCAGACCATCCTCAACTACCTGCTCAAATACACTGACCTCCAGGTTAACTACAATTTCAACATGGTGGCCATCGACAACTTCACGCCTCGCCAGGTGGGTCTGCAGAAGATTCTCTCTAGCTACATTGCCCACCGCAAGGACATCATCGTGGCCCGATCCAAGTTTGACAAGGAAAAGGCCGAGAAACGCCTCCACATCGTGGAAGGATTGATTCGTGTCATCTCCATTCTGGACGAGGTCATTGCCCTCATCCGTGCGTCTGAAAATAAAGCTGACGCTAAGGAAAACCTCAAGGTTAGCTATGAGTTTTCAGAGGAGCAAGCCGAAGCCATCGTGACCCTGCAACTCTACCGCCTGACTAACACCGATATCGTCACGCTTGAAAATGAAGAAGCTGACTTACGCCAGAAAATTGCAGAGTTAGCTGCAATCATTGGTGATGAGCGTACCATGTACAATGTCATGAAAAAAGAGTTACGAGAGATTAAGAAAGTCTTTGGCAGCGCACGCCGCACCGAGCTGCAAGCAGAGAGTCAGACCATCGAGATTGACACCGCCAGCCTCATTGTCGAGGAAGAGACCTTTGTCAGCGTGACCCGCAGCGGCTATATCAAACGCACCAGCCCACGTTCCTTCAACGCTTCAACCGTTGAGGAAATTGGTAAGCGTGACGAGGACGAGCTGATTTTCCACGCCCAGGCTAAGACCACCCAGCACATGCTGATTTTTACCAGCCTTGGCAATGTCATCTACCGCCCAATTCACGAGCTGACCGACATCCGCTGGAAGGACATCGGGGAGCACCTGTCCCAGACCATCACCAATTTTGCCACGGAAGAAGAAGTCCTCTACGCTGAAATCGTCGATGATTTCGAGTCTGGTACCTACTTCGCCGTGACCAAGCTTGGTCAAATCAAGCGCGTAGACCGCAAGGAATTTGCCCCATGGCGGACCTACAAGTCCAAGTCGGTCAAATTTGCCAAGCTCAAAGATGAGACGGACAGCGTGGTGACCATCTCGCCTATCCTCTTGGATGAGGTTATGCTGGTGACCCGCAAGGGTTACGCCCTGCGATTTAGCATCGAGGAAGTGCCAGTCGTTGGTGCCAAGGCAGCAGGTGTCAAGGCCATCAACCTCAAGGATGGCGATACCGTCAAGGCCGCCTTTATCGCTAACACTAAGACCATCTACATCCTGACCCAGCGCGGCAGCCTCAAGCGTATGGCAGTAGCAGACATCCCGACCGCCAAGCGGGCAGGCCGCGGACTGCAAGTTCTCCGTGAGCTCAAAGCTAAGCCACACCGCGTCTTTGTGGCTGGTCCTGTTTTCTCTGAAAATAGCGGAGCAGAACTGGATTTATTTGCGACCGAGATCGAAGCGACTCATGAGCAAATCCTCCAGGTGACCTCAACCACAGGTCAAACCACCGAGAAAAACTTAGCTAATCTATCCCTATCAGAACGCACCAGCAATGGTAGCTTCATCAACGATAGCATCTCAGACCAAGAAGTATTCTCAGCTAAAATTTTATAAACCAAGAAGCCCGCAAGGGCTTTTTCAGTATCTAAATGATTAAATTTTCTGAATTTTTAATTGATATCTCATAAAAAAAGGAGTACAATAGTTTCAAACATGCAAAGGAGTAGATTATGACAGTAAATCTTGATTGGGAAAACCTCGGTTTTTCCTATATGAAATTACCTTATCGCTATATTGCCCGTTATCAAAATGGGGCTTGGGAACTTGGCACCTTATCAGAGGACGCAACCCTACACATCTCAGAGAGCTCACCCGCCCTTCACTACGGTCAGCAGGCCTTTGAAGGTTTAAAAGCTTACCGAACAAAAGATGGCTTCATCCAGCTCTTTCGTCCTGATCAAAATGCAGCACGTTTACAACGGACGGCAGATCGTCTCCTGATGCCACAAGTGCCAACAGAAATGTTTATCGATGCCTGTAAGCAGGTTGTCAAAGCTAATGCAGACTTCGTCCCACCTTATGGAAGTGGTGGGACACTTTATCTGCGTCCCCTTCTGATTGGTGTTGGCGATATTATCGGCGTTAAACCTGCCGAAGAGTATATTTTCACCGTCTTTGCCATGCCAGTTGCCAACTACTTTAAAGGCGGTCTGGCTCCGACCAATTTCCTCATTCAAGACGAGTATGACCGTGCAGCTCCTCATGGAACTGGCGCAGCTAAGGTGGGGGGCAACTATGCAGCAAGCCTACTGCCTGGCAAAGTGGCTAAAAATGAGGGCTATTCCGACGTCATTTATCTCGACCCAGCGACCCACACCAAGATTGAAGAAGTGGGCTCAGCCAATTTCTTTGGGATTACTAAGGATAACGAATTCATCACGCCAATTAGCCCTTCAATTCTCCCATCAATTACCAAGTATTCTCTTCTGTATTTGGCGGAAAATCGTCTTGGATTGAAAGCGATAGAAGGAGATGTCTATGTAGAAGACTTAGATCAGTTTGTTGAAGCTGGCGCTTGTGGAACAGCTGCTGTCATTTCGCCAATCGGTGGTGTTCAATACAAAGGAAACCTCCACGTCTTTTACAGTGAAACGGAAGTCGGCCCAATCACGAAAAAACTCTATGACGAATTAACAGGCATTCAATTTGGTGATGTTGAAGCACCTGAAGGCTGGATTGTTAAAGTTGACTAATTTTTGAAAAACATCGAAGCTTGCCCTTGCAAGCTTTTTTGAATTTCGATACAATAGAACAAGCGCCAAAAGGAGAAAATAGTATGAGTAAAAAAGATAAAAAAGTTGAAATCCAACTAAACGAAGGAACAGTCACTGTCAATGGCCAAAATTATGAAGGCTTTACCCTGACAATCGGAAAAAAAGTAATTGGTGAAATAGCGGAATTGGGTGAAAACAATTTTGCTGTTGTCAAAAATGGAAACGCCATTTCCTTTTTTAAACAAGTGGAAAAAGCTATCGGAAATATTATTGAAAATTACAATTTAAGCAATTAAGCACTTGTATAAGTTCAGGAAATATGATAAAATAAGGTTTGTCAGTAAAAAAAGGAAGGGTAGCGAAGAGGCTAAACGCGGCGGACTGTAAATCCGCTCCTTCGGGTTCGGGGGTTCGAATCCCTCCCCTTCCATTTCTAAGATACAAAGGGCGTCAAAAATTCTGTATGAAAATAGGAAGCTGACGATGTATGTTTGCTTTCAAGGTGGTTTATCTTTTTCACTGGAATTTTAGCCTGAGTTCAATTTGAAATTTATCTTAGTTATCACATTGGGGTATAGCCAAGCGGTAAGGCAAGGGACTTTGACTCCCTCATGCGTTGGT
>CAUTON010000100.1:0-4855 GCA_963539895.1 uncultured Streptococcus sp.
TTTTTAAAAGTATCATCAACATTTCTGACAAGAACTTGTAGCAAAATCGGTTTTAACTTATTTAGCATGACCGAAAAGAACTTTGTATTATTTTCGGTTATATCAAACTTAGGAATAATTTTTCTCACAAATTGACCAGCATACCACTTCCTCTTTCGATAGAAAAAGTCCATCTGTAACAATCCTAAACTCCATACATTTGCCTCATTTAGATTGGCTTCATTTACAAAACCAGTCCCTTGTAGTATCCCTTGATTCAATGATGTTCTAGTAACATAATCGTATTCATCACCATCAGTTAATAGCTCTTTATTGAAACTTAAAGTATTGACAATATCAAACAAATCACCTACTTGATACTCGCCCCACTCAACTTCTGCTAACTTTTGATTGAGTGAGGCATCTATTTTCCCAGCCTTTCATCATCTCCTGACTGATTTTGCAAGAGATTAGAGACTTCCCAAGCCAGATAATCACTAATAGTTTTCTTGAAATCATCTAGTGTAGGTTTTAAGTCAATTGGCGCTGTTTGATTCCAGTCATCACCTTTTGATACATCAATATTACCTTCATAGTATTCTGATTCTGTTAGATAATGTAGCTTGCTTTTACCATATTTCACCAAATCTACCACTTCTTGATACTTTTCTTTAGCGTGGTCTGTATCTCTAAGATTATTACTAGATTTCTTACGATTGCTTCTGGTATAACCATCATTTGTAAAATCAATAAATTTTACCGTATAATCATTTTCGTGTGCTTCGCCCACTCGAAAAACATAGATATAGGTCTGAACGCTCGATTTCCCTACAAACAAGTCTATAGGCATTTTGATACTTGCTAACAAACGATTAGACTTCAGTATTTCCTTGTTAATTTCAGAAGCCTTACCACTACCAGCTGACCCCTGAATGATGATAGATGCATAGCCTTTATCCATCATAGAAAGTGCACGTTTAACAAAAATCATACCATTGCCATCTGCTGAATATGGAGGATTAAGGACAAAAGCTGTCGCTGGAAATCTCTCGTCAGTCTTGCCATAGCCATACTTACCATTAAATTGTGTTAGAGAGTCTTCGTTGATGATGTTTGATGAACCATCCCCCATCATAATCATGTTTAGAACAGCAAGCATATAAACAGATGATAGGATTTCTAAACCTAAGAGTTGATTTGCTTTAATTTCAGCCTCTTTTTTGTATAGTTCATCAGGAGAAGTAATTTTAGCTTTGGCGTCATTAAGCATTTCATTCATAGCTGATACCAGAAATCCAGCAGAACCAGTTGCAAAGTCCCAAACATAAGAGTCTTTATCAACACGAGCTAATTTTACTAATAAAGTAGCTACGTATGATGTAGCTACGTATGATGGAGTTAGAACAACATTGAAAAAAGCGTTATAAAGTCCACTGTCAGCAGACAATGGACAAGGTTGCTTTTTGAAATAATTGAGTATCAAGAATTATTTTATCTTTTTCACAACGTGATAAAAAAGAAAAAAGCGGTACACGAGGTACCGCCCTTTCTTATCCTTTTAGCGCATCTAAGACTGCTACATAATCAGGATGAGTATTAACATTATTAAGGTATTCAACATAGGTGATTTCGTTGTCTGCATTGAGGATAAAAACAGCACGCGCTAAGAGATTCCACTCCCGCATGAGGACGCCATACGATTTACCAAAAGCATGGTCATAATAATCAGATAAGGTGATTGCATCCTCGAGACCAGCTACACCACACCAACGTTTTTGAGCAAAAGGTAAATCAGCTGAGATCGTGATGACAACCGTATTGTCACGGTCAGCTAGTTCCTGATTGAAGCGGCGTGTCTGCGTATCGCAAATGCCTGTATCGATGGAAGGTACTACACTGATTACCTTGGTCTGCTTACCAAAGTCCGTCAAACTTTTCAAACTCAGGTCATTAGCCATGAGTACAAAATCAGGAGCAGTATCTCCTATCTGCAAACGTGGCCCTACCAAGGTCACTGGTTTTCCGATAAAGGTTGTCATAAATCTCTCCCTTGCACTTAATATATCTATTGTAAGCGTTTATGAGAAGAATAGCCAGTAATTTGATTATCTTTTATTCGGGTTAGTCGGTTAAGTCTAGCCCCTTCAACCTTAGGGCATTTAATACCACAGAGACAGAACTGAGAGCCATTGCTGCACCGGCAAACATAGGACTGAGCAAAGGTCCTCCAAAAAGGTGTAGGATGCCCATGGCAATTGGAATGCCAATGACATTATAAGCAAAGGCCCAGAAGAGATTTTGTTTGATGGTCCTCAGAGTAGCTCGGCTCAAGTTGATAGCCTTAACCACATCTAGAATATCACTGTGCATAAGAACCACATCAGCAGATTCAATAGCAATATCGGTACCAGAACCGATAGCAAGTCCTACGTGAGCCTGGGCTAGAGCTGGGGCATCGTTGATACCATCTCCCACCATAGCAACTGTTTTCCCTTGTTCTTGAAGGTATTTGACTTGATTGGCTTTATCGTCTGGCAAGACCTGACTGATAACTTGTTTAATACCTACTTCTTCGGCAATGGCTTGGGCTGTTCGGTCATTATCCCCTGTCAACATCACGACATCAAGTCCCATCGTTTGTAAAGCCTGAACTGCTTGACGGCTAGTTCCTTTTATTTTATCTGCTATCGCAATAACTGCCAACAGTTCTTGTTGACTAGCTAGGAAAACAGGCGTCTTGGCTTGATTGGCAAATGTTTCCGCAACTGCAAGACCTTGTGAAATGTCAATTCCCTGCTCACGCATCAAGCGTTCATTCCCCAAATAAATAGTCTTCTCTGCTATTGTCACCGAAAGACCTCGCCCTGAAAGTGTCTGAAAATCTGTCGCTGGCAACAGGCTTACTTCTTCCTCTTGAGCTGTCTGAAGAAGGGCTTGAGCGAGTGGGTGTTCTGAAAACTGCTCGCTACTTGCTGCTAGTTGGAGAACTTGCTCACGGCTCTTATCAGCCAAAATCTGAATATCTGTTACCTGTGGTTTGCCCTCGGTGATGGTGCCTGTTTTATCAAAAACGATGGTTGTCACGCCTTGGAGGGTTTCGATAGCCTGACCAGACTTGAACAAGAGACCATTTTCTGCCCCCTTACCAGTCCCAACCATGATAGCTGTCGGGGTCGCAAGCCCCAAAGCACACGGACAGGCAATGACCAATACAGAAATCATAATGCTGAGGGAGAAAATCCAGGTTTCTTGACCGAGGAAGTACCAAGCAAGCCCTGATAAAAGGGCCAAGCCCATGACAACTGGAACAAAAACCGCAGATACTCGGTCAGCCAATTTAGCGATAGGAGCTTTCGAGCCTTGAGCCTCTTCTACCAAGCGAATAATCTGAGCCAAGGTCGTATCATGCCCCACCTTGGTCGCCTGCATAGTAATAGCACCTTGCTGGTTGAGAGTACCCCCGAAGACGCTATCTCCTTCAGCCTTTTTCACAGGTAGACTCTCACCTGTCAGCATGGATTCATCCACACGTGTCTGACCTTCAAGAATCTGACCATCAACTGGGATCTGCTGACCAGGACGAACAATCACTTGGTCACCGACCACTACTTCTTCAATCGGAACTTGAACTTCTTGACCATTCCGAAGAACCTGTGCTGTTTTGGGAGCAAGATTCATCAATTTTTTGATAGCTTCAGAGGTCTGACCTTTGGATCTGGCCTCGAAATATTTCCCAAGGGTAATCAAGGTCAAAATGACTGCTGCTGATTCAAAATACAGTTCTGGATGATGTCCATGCATGGCCACTTCTCTTCCCATTAGAAGAAAAGCAATCATCAAAAGCCCCTGAATCAAGGCAGCTCCTGTCCCAACTGCAATCAAGGAATCCATATTCGGATGGCCTTGGAAGAGAGTTTTAAATCCTTTTTTGAAAAAACTGCGTCCGATAAAGAGAACTGGTAAGAGCAAGATGACTTGGCTGACCGCAAAAACGAGTGGTTGATGGAGCCGAGCTGGCAAAGGGAGTCCACCAAATGGCAACATTGGTCCCATAGCAATATAGAGTAAAGGAAGGGTGAAGGCTGCTGACCAGACAAAACGATTCCAGAGCTTTTCTTCCTTGCTTGGTCCCTCGTCTACTTCTTGGTCCCTTTCATCTGCTCTAATCAGCTTATAGCCTGCCAGCTCAACTGCTTTCTCAATACTGGCTGGGTTCTGTCTATCACGGCTATAGCGAATGGTCGCTTTTTCTGTTGCCAGATTGACATTGACCTCTTCCACACCCTCTAGTTTACCAAGTGCTTTTTCGACTGTCATGGCACAGGATGCACAAGTCATTCCTGTAACTTCATAGGATTCCGTTACCAAATTGTCGTCTAGATGGTAGCCTGCTTTATCAACTGCCTGCCGAATATCCTCTAAACCCAAAAGATTCTCGTCATAGCTGACACTCAATTTTTCAGTCGCCAAATTGACACTGGCTTCTTCCACTCCTGCTAATTTCCCAACAGCCTTTTCAACTGTCATGGCACAGGATGCACAGGTCATTCCTTCAATAGAATAGGTGGCATTTTTCATATATCCGCTCCTTTTGACTACATTTGTAATCCTATTATACACAGAACGACTACATTTGTAAACAATTATGTTTTAAAAATAGATTGGAGACATCCCCAATCTATTTATCACTTATATTATTTATTCTTCACTAGATTTTTTTCGATGAGATAAATTGTAAAATATAGTGCAACAAAAAAAACTCATAGAGTTCAAACTCGTGTAAACTGTAAGTAACCACACTAAGCAGAACACGGGAGAAAACTATGAGCTACCACCACCTTACCATAACTGAACGAATTAAGATAGAAACTTACCT
>CAUTON010000101.1:0-4774 GCA_963539895.1 uncultured Streptococcus sp.
TATTATCATTTACAATGAACCGATTGAAAAACTCTTTGTCCAAGGTTTGGTTGCTGGTATTGCCAATGCTGTATCAGTTGGCGTTGCAGGGACACTTCTGATTTTGGTTTATGCTAAAACAAAAATGCAACAAAATAGCCTTTCAAAAGAAGACTAATACATAGAAAACTGCGATTGAGAAACTGGAAATACAAAAATTGAGTTTGGGACACTCTTGTCTCAAACTCCTTTTTAAAACGTGTTATAATAATTTTATGCAAGAACCGATTATTGAATTTAAAGACTTTTCCTTCAAATACAAGGCCCAGCAGGAGCCCACCTTGAAGGACATCAATCTCACTATCAACAAAGGGGAAAAAGTCCTGATTATCGGGCCGTCTGGCTCTGGGAAGTCGACCCTTGGCCAGTGTCTCAATGGCATTATTCCTTCCATTTTTAATGGTGAAACTAGTGGCCGTCTGACCATTGCTGGGAAAAAAGCATTTGATTTGTCCATCTATGACAAGTCACTTCTAGTCAGTACCGTTCTGCAGGATACGGATGGCCAGTTTATCGGGCTTTCTGTGGCAGAAGACTTGGCCTTTGCCCTCGAAAATGACATGCTGGAACTTTCAGCCATGAAAGAAAAGGTGGCTGACTGGGCAGAGCGACTCGACTTGACAGACCTTTTGCACCATCGTCCGCAAGATTTGTCAGGCGGGCAGAAACAGCGGGTCAGTCTGGCTGGCGTCCTCATTGATGAGAGTCCCATTCTGCTTTTCGATGAACCCTTGGCAAACTTAGATCCCAAGTCTGGTCAGGACACCATCGACCTTATTGACCGCCTTCATAGGGAGGAAGGGGCGACCACCATCATCATTGAGCATCGCCTGGAGGATGTCCTCTACCGCAACGTCGACCGCATTGTGTTGGTCAACGAAGGCACGATTCTCTACGATGGCGATCCAGATGAGCTTTTAGCGACCTCTCTCTTGGTGGAAAATGGGATACGGGGGCCACTCTACATCCGAGCCCTAGCGGAGCTGGGCTGTGACCTGCGCAGCCTATCTCATCTCTCCCGACTCGATTTGCTCAGCCTGCCCTCACTGACAGTGCCAATCCAAGGACAATTCACCAAAAATCAGCGAGAAAAAACGCCCCTACTTGAGGTTAAAAATCTGAATTTCGGCTATGATGAACGTCCAGTCCTCAAGGATATCAATCTGACTATCCATGAGGGCGAGAAAGTGGCCATCGTCGGGAAAAATGGTGCTGGGAAATCCACGCTTGCCAAAGCCCTCTGCGGATTTGTGGCTATTGAGGGGGACCTTCTTTGGAAAGGGCAATCGATTCTCTCTGACTCAGTCAAGGAGCGCAGCGAGCGCATCGGCTACGTCCTGCAAAATCCCAATCAGATGATTAGCCAGACTATGATTTTTGACGAAGTGGCGTTGGGACTCAAGATGCGTGGGGTGGCTGAAAGCGAGATTGAAGAGCGAGTTCATCAGGCCCTGCAAGTCTGCGGACTCTACGCCATGCGCAAGTGGCCGATTTCAGCTCTGTCATACGGGCAGAAGAAGCGCGTGACTATCGCTTCCATCCTCGTTCTCAACCCAGATATCATTCTTTTGGATGAGCCAACGGCGGGTCAGGATTACAAGCATTATACCGAAATGATGACCTTCTTAGACGAGCTCAATCAAGCTGGTCACACCATTGTCATGATTACCCACGACATGCAGCTGATGCTGGATTACAGCGACCGAGCAGTGGTCGTAGTGGATGGTCAGATTTTGGCGGATAAGAGTCCTGCTGAGGTCCTGACAGACCCAGAATTGCTTGTAGCAGCTAATCTGAAGGAGACAACTCTCTTTACTCTGGCTGAGAAGATTGGTGTAGAACCGCTTGCATTGACGGAATTTTATATGGAAAGGGAGGCTCAGCATGGCTAAACAAAAACTCATCGGCTATCAGGCTGGAACTAGCTTTGTCTACCGCCTTTCTGCCGTCAGCAAGCTCCTCTTTTTCCTCATCGTATCCATCGCCGCCATGGTGACCTACGACACCCGTCTCATCATCGCCATTGCCCTTTTTTCTCTCTTCCTCTTTCGCTTGTCGGGCATTCGACTCAAGGACATCTCCTTTATCCTGATGTTTACCGTCGTATTTGCTAGTCTCAATGCTGTCATGGTCTATCTTTTTGCTCCGCAATATGGTGTTGACTTGTACGGATCGAAAACAGTGCTCCTTGACGGAGTGGGCAACTATAACCTAACCAGTCAAGAGCTCTTCTATCTGGTCAATCTACTGCTAAAATATTTCTGTACCGTACCACTAGCCGTCATATTTTTGATGACGACCCATCCTAGTCAGTTTTCTTCTAGTCTCAATCAGATTGGCGTGCCCTACAAGGCGGCTTACGCAGTCAGCCTGACCATGCGCTATATCCCAGACATTCAGGAAGAATTTTTCACCATCCGTCTGTCACAGGAAGCCAGAGGTTTGGAATTATCCGCCAAAGGAAAACTCATGGACCGCATCAAAGGAAACCTGCGTCTCGTCATACCTCTCATTTTCAGCTCACTAGAGCGGATTGATACCGTCTCAACCGCTATGGAACTCCGCCGCTTTGGCAAAAATAAAAAACGCACCTGGTATATGGCAGCTCCACTCACATCTCGCGATTGGCTCGTTATTGGACTAGCAATCCTAGTCCTAGCAATTACAATCGCACTATTTGTCATTAACCAAGGACGATTTTATAATCCATGGATGTAAAGAAAACAGTCCCTTCAAAGTTAAGAGACTGTTTTGTTCGGCTATTTATTTAACTTGATATTTTTCGTAGAGTTCAAAAATTTGAGCTCTTTTTTTGATGTCCATCTTTAAATAGATGTTGTGAATATGGGTTTTTACGGTACCGACAGAGAGATAGAGCTGATCGGCGATTTCTTGGTTGTGCTTATGTTTGAGCAGTAGGTGTCCTATTTCTTTTTCACGGTCGGTTAAATTGTAATCTGTGAAAAACAATTCTGCCGTGTCCATTGTCATGTGGTCGATATCATGATTTTCTTGAGGCCTTGCTTGTCCATATTTTAGTAAATAATCGAACAGTGTCAGGCAAATCCCTATAGAAAAAATGTCTTCTGTGAAACTTCGATTTTGAATTCGTAGGCTGGACAGATCATAGGAATCAACGTTAAAAATAACGTAAGCATCTTCGATAATGATAAGAATTCCGAATACGATTGCTATATAGGCAATTTAGGTTTTTAAATAATGTTGAGCAACTGTGGAAAGATTAGCTTGAGATAGGCCTTGATAGGCCAGATATCCAGTATAGATTAGTAGCAATTGGTTGGGAAGATAATACAGAAAAGTTCGAAAAGCGGAAGGCTCAGATAGTGGAATGAGCATCCAGACAAAGTTTAGTAAGACGAGAGCATATTGTAAGTAGGTCATCTTTGTATGGCGGATTTTTGTGACAATCCAAAGCTGACAGGTGTTATTGACCAAGAAGATAATTGTTTTTGCAATTGGGACACCGTAAGAAGCTTGATTGTAGGCAAAACCAAAGCTAGAAATGACTTCCGTCATAGATAGAATCAAATTATCCAGGATAAAGAAAAGGAGATAGATTGCGATTGCAGCAAAAAGTGTGCGAGTCTCATTTTCCTTTTTGAACATTTGGAGAATAGAGAAAGCCAGCGCCATCGAATAAAGAATAATCAGGGCAATATTATAAAGATAAATCATTTCCTGCATATGAAGATCCAATCTAAGTTAAATAATCCACCTAAACTTTTTAAAAAATCAAGAATTAGAAAGGTTTAATTGAAAACGCATACTGCCCAAAAAAGGCTTGAAATCAATGGGTTTAGGCACTAAACCTTAAAACAAGAAAACGTTTACAACTGAAAGTTTATCGTAAACTAAACAAAAAAGCAATATGATGGTCTCGTAAAAAACAAAACATTTTATGGAGGTCTCAATTATGAGCAACAAAACAGATTATATCACAACAGAGGAGTTTACTAAAGAGCAACTTCTTCACATGGCAGAACTTTCACTTAAAATCAAAGCCTGTATCAAAAATGGCTATTATCCACCATTGTTGAAGAATAAAACCTTGGGAATGATTTTCCAACAATCGTCGACTCGGACACGTATTTCATTTGAAACGGCTATGACCCAACTTGGTGGGCACGCGCAATACTTGGCACCAGGTCAAATTCAATTGGGCGGCCATGAAACACTAGAAGATACAGCAACTGTTGTTTCTCGTTTGACAGATATTATCATGTCACGTGTGGAACGCCATAAGAGTGTGGTTGATTTGGCAAAATATTCCAAAGTGCCTGTCATCAATGGTATGAGTGATTACAATCACCCAACTCAAGAACTTGGTGATTTGATTACCATGATGGAGCATCTGCCTGAAGGCAAGAAATTGGAAGACTGCAAGATTGTTTTTGTTGGCGACGCTACTCAAGTTTGCTTCTCACTCGGTTTGATTACTTTGAAAATGGGTATGGAATTTGTTCACTTTGGGCCAGATGGTTTCCAATTGAACGATATGCACAAGGCCAAATATGATGAGATTTGTAAAGTTTCTGGTGGGAAATACACCGTGACAGATGATATCGAATCTATCGTTGGAGCTGACTTCCTTTATACAGATGTTTGGTATGGCTTGTACGAAGCAGAATTGTCAGAAGAAGAACGTATGAAAGTTTTCTATCCAAAATACCATGTTGACAATGCCATGATGGCAAAAGCTGGTGCCAACTGTAAG
>CAUTON010000102.1:0-4734 GCA_963539895.1 uncultured Streptococcus sp.
CTTTTTAGCCCGCGAGTCCAAAAATAACGAACGAGCGGCAGGTCCGGGGGACCTTTTTAGCCCGCGAGTCCAAAAATAATGAACGAGCGGCAGGTCCGGGGGACCTTTTTAGCCCGCGAGTCCAAAAATAACGAACGAGCGGCAGGTCCGGGGGACCTTGAAGCTCTGCCCTACACTATCCTAAAACAGTCCGATGGGCTGTTTTTTTGTAAACTAGTGATAAAAGACAAACGTTCGTGAGCTATTTGCTATGATTTTTTTGAAAAATCTACATTTTACTCGAAAAAAATACAAAAAATCCATTTATTTTTAAAATAGGTCCCCAGACTGAGTGATTCTATGGTATAATAGCGTATAATGATAACGAACAAGGAGAAAAGGAGAGGCTATATGATTAAGATTTATACGGTTTCGAGTTGTACAAGTTGTAAAAAAGCTAAAAATTGGCTCAATGCACATCAATTGACCTATAAAGAGCACAATCTCGGTAAAGAATCAATCTCCAAGGAAGAAATTTTAGACATTTTAACTAAAACTGAAAACGGAATTGCCAGCATCGTATCTTCAAAGAATCGCTATGCGAAGAGTTTGGAATATGATATTGAGGATTTAAGCGTTAATGAAGTCATTGATTTGATTACGGAGAATCCTCGTCTTCTCAAAAGTCCGATTTTGATTGATGAAAAACGTCTGCAAGTCGGCTACAAGGAAGATGATATTCGTGCTTTCTTGCCACGTTCCGTGCGCAATGTTGAGAATGCACAAGCTCGCATGCGTGCAGCCCTTTAAGTGGATAGATAGACAGAGGTTGAGCTAGGCTCGGCCTCTTTTTATGTAAAAAGGGCCAATTGATTGAGTTTTAAGCGTTTTTATGCTATAATAACTCGAATATAGATAAGAAAGAGGGTGTTGGTATGGGCTTCACAGAAGAAACAGTTCGATTCCGCCTAGATGATAGCAATAAGCAAGAAATTAGCAAGACATTGACCAATGTCTACCGTTCTCTAGATGAAAAAGGGTATAATCCCATTAACCAGATTGTAGGATATGTTCTGAGTGGTGACCCTGCTTATATCCCGCGTTACAATGATGCCCGCAATCAGATCCGCAAGTATGAGCGTGACGAGATTGTAGAAGAGTTGGTACGCTTTTATCTCAAAGAAAATGGGATTGATTTGAAATGAGAATCATGGGATTAGATGTCGGCTCAAAAACGGTCGGCGTAGCCATTTCAGACCCACTTGGTTTCACAGCACAAGGGCTTGAGATTATCGCCATTGATGAAGCTAAAGAGGAGTTTGGCTTTGAGCGTTTGGGACAATTGGTTGACCAATACAAGGTGGATCGCTTTGTCATCGGCTTGCCAAAGAATATGAACAACACCAGCGGTCCTCGTGTCGAAGCTAGTCAAGCCTATGGCGAGAAGATTGCAGGCTTGTTTGGCCTACCTGTCGAATATCAGGATGAGCGTTTGACAACCGTCGAGGCAGAGCGGATGCTGATCGAGCAGGCTGATGTCAGCCGTGGTAAGCGCAAAAAGGTCATTGACAAGCTTGCTGCCCAGCTTATTTTACAAAATTATTTAGATAAAACATTTTAAGGAGTACCTAATGGCACACAATCATGATCACGAACACGATCACAACCACGATGAGCGCGAAATGATTACCTTGGTCGACGACCAAGGCAACGAAAGCTTATTTGAAATCCTTTTGACGATTGATGGTCAAGAAGAGTTTGGGAAAAACTATGTCCTTCTTGTTCCAGCAGCTGCCGAAGAAGACGAAGACGGATTGGTGGAAATCCAAGCCTACACATTTACCGAAAATGAAGATGGCACCGAAGGCGACCTTCAAGCGATTCCAGAAGACGCAACTGCAGAATGGGATATGATTGAAGAAGTTTTCAATAGCTTTATGGAAGAAGCTGAGTAAGCTCGTTCAGATATAGACGTATCACTTCCGAGGAGACTCGGGAGTTTTTATGTCCTTGTTTGTCAAAATAGATTGCAATTGATAAGATTAAGATATGTATAACCAAGATTTGTGGCTAGCGGGCAAGCAGTCTATGACTTTCCGCTATAAGATGGAAAAGTTTCTCTACGGGCTTGAGCTGCTGGGGCATCCTGAGTTGGTAGTCCCAGTTATCCATGTGGCTGGGACTAACGGCAAGGGGTCAACGGTCGCATTTTTGCGTCAGCTCTTTCAAGACTCGGGTTATCGCGTGGGGACCTTTACCTCTCCACATTTGATTAGTGTCCATGACCGCATTTGTATCAATGGGCTTCCGATTTCTGAGGAGGATTTAGATAGGACAGCGCGTGAGATTTGTGAGCTGGAGCAGCGTGTGATGGAAGTATACGAGCCCTTTTCCTACTTTGAGACTATGACGCTAGTGATGTTTCTTTATTTCAGCAGGGCCCAGCTGGACGTGGCTGTGATCGAAGTGGGGATTGGCGGTCTTCATGATGTGACCAATGTGGTGCATCCGCTGGTTAGCGTCATCACATCGATTGGCCTGGATCATCAGGAGATGCTAGGGGATAGTATTGAGGCCATAGCGGAGCAAAAAGCAGGGATTATCAAGCCCAATAGTCCAGTGGTGATTGGTCCTTTGTCAGAAGAGATCTTGTCTGTTATTGAGGAAAAAGCTGCGCAAGAAGGTGTGAAAGTTCATCATTTTGGACGAGACTTTCAGATTGATAAGGGATGTTTCCGTAATCAAGAAGTTAGTCTATCGCTGGCAGGAATTGGTCTAGCAGGCCAGCATCAAGCAGAGAATGCGGCTGTCGCCCTTCAATCCTTTCTCCTTTTCATGGCAAGAAAGGAATGGACGGTGGATAAAGATGCTGTCGCTCGTGCTATCCAGTCTGTCTCTTGGCCAGGCCGACTGGAATTGGTTCATCAAGCGCCACAGATTTATCTGGATGGGGCTCACAATCTCCCTGCCATCACTCGCCTAGTTGATTTTATTGCCAGCAGAGGGTTAGAAGAAGTGACCATCCTGTTTTCAGCCCTGGCTAGGAAGGATGTAGACCGCATGTTGGGCTATTTACAGGAGAATTTGCCAGCAGCGCGTCTGGTTCTGACCTCTTTTGACCATCAAGGAGTAGCAGTAGGAGCAGGAGATGGTTACGAATTCGTTCAAGACTATCCTACTTTTCTGGCGGAATGGCAGGCGACAGCGTCAGCTGATGCTAGTCTTTTTGTGACAGGCTCCCTTTACTTCATCTCGGAAGTCCGTCCCCTCTTTATCTCCGCTACAGACACTGCCACATGATTCATAAAAAATAAGAGCCGCTGAAGGAATATTTCAGCGGTTTTTGCGAATAAAGAGGTATGGAAGATAAAAAAGATGTATGGGAATTTTTAGTGTACTACCAGCAGCAGAAGCGGCACCATTTTAAGGAGATAGAGCGCTATGCCCGGCTGTTGAATTTGCAAAGTAAGTGGTAAGAGTTTTAGGAAAACAAAAAATCTATTGACAATTTTATAGGTAAGTGGTATTATAAAAAATGTAAGGGGATTCATATAAATTTGTTTATTAGTATACCAATTCAGTAAAAACATGACATGAATCTTTCAATCAAGAGTTTTTAGGTGACAGTTTTGTAAGAAATGGACAGCAATTGAAAGTGTGTTCCATTTTTATTCTTTATTTGGAACGACAAAAAAGTACTCTACATGAATGGAACTAGTCCCAAAAATGAGACACAAGAAAAACACTCCTGTTGAAAATCTAGTAAACTAGAAATGTACTGACCCCAAAAAGTTAGACAGAAAAAATCTAACTTTTTAGGGTCAGTACAAAAAAGGAGTGTTTTGTTATGGTCAAAAAAGCATATTCATTAGAAACTAAGTTAGCCTGCAGCGAATGGTTTCATTCCATCCTAAAGTCTGAAACCTTCTATCTCCATAATTGGAAAAGAATAACCAAAGATAGTAAAACAGATATTGTCAATCTTACATCATATTTAATAATAAAACTAGAATTCAACAGAGATTAAATAATCAGTCTCCTATAAATTACAAAAAACTGGCCTCATGAATGTATTTTTCTTGTGTCCCATTATAAGAGTGCAGTGCCACTTTCGTTCTAGCCTTGTATGATTTATTTTTCGCTTGGCGCAAAGATATAAGACAAGCCATTAATGATGACACCAAAAGCTAATATCTTGCCCATAGTAGCAAATCCTACTGTGGGATTGAACAACATGACAAATGAGAAGATGATCCCCAATATAGCTAGAGCTACCTCTACCATGTACCATTTTTGATTTCTGTTTTTCAATAAAACTTGTAGATAAATAACTGACATTGCCAAAAAACTAAAGATAAAGAGCCACAAAATGACAGTTAGCGAGACGAAGGGAATGAAAAAGAAGCTAAGTCCGATAGCTAGAGAAACCAAGATATTTCCCCAAGGAATCGGGTTGAGCTTTTTCCAAAAGCTATAAATCAGCGCTACAATAGCACCTGTCAGCTGCATCAATCCAAAGACTAGCGAGAAAGTCGCAATCGTTTTTAAGGGATAGTTCCACAAAAAAAGACCAAAAACAAAGTAAAAAATACCGACTAAAATATTGATAATTTTCATTTTCATAGTCATCTCCTTTTAAATAATCTTTTATTATTGTAACATTTTCAAATAAAAAAGAAAAGGGCAAATGTACAGAAATCCTTCAGTTTAAAAGATTTTGATATTCTTTCTAAGATAACGAACCACTTTTTTAGG
>CAUTON010000103.1:0-4701 GCA_963539895.1 uncultured Streptococcus sp.
CTCGTTTTTACGAATTGCTTAATCAAAATTATAGAGTGCAGTTGATAAGTAACGTTCACCGTTATCTGGCGCCAAGGCCAAAACTTTTTTACCCTTGCCCAATTTTTTAGCGACTTCTACAGCAGCCCATACAGCAGCAGAAGCAGAGATACCAAGTAGGAAACCTTCTTGTCCACCAAAGGCGCGACCAGTTGCCAAAGCATCGTCTGATTTGACACGGATGACTTGATCGTAAGACTCAGTGTCCAAAGCTTTTGGAATAAAACCAGTTGAAATCCCTTGGATTTTGTGTGGACCAGGTTTATCGCCTGAAAGGACAGCAGACTCATCAGCCTCCAAACCTATGATTTGAATATCAGGATTATCAGCCTTCAAGGCCTTAGAAACACCTGAGATAGTACCACCTGTACCGATACCAGCCACAAAGGCATTCAAACCGTGTGAACCGAATGCTTCTAAAATTTCAGGACCTGTTGTTTCTTCGTGAACTTTTGGATTGGCAGGATTTTCAAATTGAAGTGGAACCCAACCGCCGACCTCCTTGGCGATTTCTTGCGCTTTATCGATAGAAGCCTTAATACCACCACTACCAGGTGTCAAGACCAACTCAGCACCGTAAGCTTGGATGAGTTTGCGGCGTTCCACACTCATAGTTTCAGGCATAACGATGACTACTTTGTAGCCTTTGGCCACACCGACCCAAGCAAGACCGATACCAGTATTACCCGAAGTTGGCTCAACAATGGTGTCGCCAGGTTTGATGATACCGCGTGCTTCAGCATCTTCAATCATAGCAAGTGCAATTCGATCTTTCACAGAAGAACCGGGGTTGAAGGCTTCCAATTTCAAGTAGACATCCGCAGCGTCTTCAGGGACGATATTGTTCAATTTTACGATGGGAGTATTTCCGATTAATTCTGTAATGTTGTTATAAATAGCCATAAGGCACCTCCAATTTCTATGAATCTAGTATACTCTGCTACTAGAACCTTGTAAAATATAAAAAAACTATCAAGTCGATAGCTTTTTTTAATTTATCGGTACCTCGACGATGCGACTACCAGATGGGATTGCGCTCACCTTTCCATTGAAAAAATCTGTCAAGCTAGATAAGCAATCATCTACTTGATCCTTATCCACAAAAATAAAACAAGAAACCTCTGTAGTGAAGCTGGTATCGAATTCTTCCAGCCCTAACTCAGCCCGCCAATTAGCGAATTCTTGGTATTGGGCGTAGCTCATGTTGACTTGGATGCCTTCTTGCTCCTTGACCTCTACCTTGCCGACTGCGTCAATTGCTTGGCTGACTGCTCCTGCGTAAGCCCGGATCAACCCTCCAGCTCCCAGCTTGATGCCACCAAAGTAGCGGGTCACGACCGCTACCACATTTGTCAAATGGTGTTGTTCCAAAACAGTCAGCATGGGGACGCCGGCTGTGCCTGCGGGTTCGCCATCGTCAGACGACCGCTTGGAAGTCGCCTGCTCACCCAAAATAAAAGCAGAACAATTATGCCTGGCCTTATAATGCTCTTTTTTGACCTGGTTGATAAATTCTCTAGCTTTTTCCTCAGAAGAAACTCGCTTGAGCTGGCAAATGAAACGAGATTTTTTTATTTCAATTTCATGTAGCCCATCTTGCTTAATCGTAACGTAAGATTCCATAGTTGCATTGTACCTGTTTTCCAATTCTTTGACAAGTTTCTACGGATAAAGAAGTGATGGAAAAAGAAATTGAAAATCTCTATGGTCACCTGTTGACCGAAAACCAAATTCCCCAAGAAGCAAAACACCTGACACAGGTCATCCAAGCAAACGGGAAAACTTGCCTGCGTTGTGGCACGTCCTTTCAAGAAGAAAATAAATTACCCGACGGTTCACTCTATTGTCGCGACTGCATTCTCATGGGCCGAGTGACAAATAAATCAAATCTCTACTATCTAGAAGCACCACCATTCCCGCCACAGACCTCGCTCAATTGGGCAGGTCAATTAACTGAATTCCAATCAACTATCTCAAAGGGACTATCAGAAAATATCGCCCATAAAATTCCGACTTTGATTCATGCGGTAACAGGAGCTGGCAAGACCGAGATGGTCTATCAGGCGATTGCCCAGGTTATCGACAGTGGTGGAGCAGTCTGCCTGGCAAGTCCCCGTATCGATGTCTGTATTGAGCTGCACCAGCGGATTTCCAGAGATTTTTCCTGTAAAACGGTCCTTCTTCACGGGGAGTCCGAACCCTATGAGCGCTCACCTCTCGTTATAGTGACCACCCACCAGCTGCTCAAGTTTTATCATGCTTTTGATCTGATTTTGATTGACGAAGTTGATGCCTTTCCCTATGTGGACAATCCAATCTTGTATCACGCCGTAGAACAAGCACTAAAACCTAGCGGAGTTCATGCTTTTCTGACTGCCACCTCGACAGCAGAGCTGGACAAAAAAGTAAAAACAGGGAAATTGCAAAAATTAACCCTACCCAAACGATTTCACGGTAATCCTTTGATTATCCCTCAAAAAGTCTGGATGACAGGTTTTGGACAGCTACTCAAAAAAGGAAAACTTCCTAACATATTAGAAAGAAAAATAAAAGCACAACGCAACGATGGCTTTCCCTTGCTGCTATTTGCTCCTCAAATTCAAACAGGGCAAGAATTAGCAAAGGTCTTACAAAAATATTTTCCAGCCGAAAAAATCGGCTTTGTATCGAGTCAGACCGAAAATCGTCAAGCCATTGTCCAAGCCTTTCGAAACCAAGAATTGACAATGCTGGTCTCCACGACTATCCTTGAGCGAGGGGTGACTTTCCCAAAGGCCGACGTTTTTGTTGTTGAGGCAAATCATCATCTCTATACTTCCTCTTCGCTAATTCAAATAGGCGGTCGTGTCGGGCGAAGCATGGATAGGCCTACAGGTCAATTACTGTTTTTTTCACAAGGCACCACAAAAGCCATCGAAAAAGCTATCAAGGAAATTAAAAGTATGAACACGGAGGCAGGCTATGATTAAGTGTTTGTTGTGTGATGTTACATTATCGATAAGGATGACCTTCACAGAAATAATATCTATGAAAAAAACACAGCACACTCTGTGTCAAGAATGCGAGAATCTTTTTGAAAAAGTTGAAGGGGAGATCTGCCCGTCTTGTAGTAAAATGGACTATACAAGTCACTGTTCGGACTGCCAAGACTGGCAAAGAAAAGGTTATGAAATCCAACATACCTCGCTTTACAAATACAACCAAGCGATGTCTGATTATTTTTCAAAATATAAATTTCAGGGAGATTATCTCTTGCGACGTGCTTTCGCCAAGGAAATACAGACAGCCTTGGCAAATACAAACGGCTATACAATTGTACCGATACCCATCAGTGATGAACGGAAGAAAGAGAGAGGATTTAATCAAGTCGAAGGTTTACTAGACGCAGCGCAAATCCCTTATAAGAATCTTATCGGTAAAGTCCATGCTCAAAAGCAATCCGAAAAAAATCGTCAAGAAAGATTGAAAACAGAGCAAGCATTTTATCTTTTAAAGAATGTACAGATTCCGAAAAAAATTATTTTGGTCGACGATATTTATACAACAGGCACAACCCTCATACATGCTAGAGAAATTTTGATGAAAAATGGTGCGAAAGAAATCAAAACTTTTTCACTAGCAAGATGAGAAAACGTTTGCAAAAAAAATAAATAATGTTATAATGAAAGTGTAGAAAAGGTGAAAGCCTAGAAAGAGGTACTTATTATGATTAAATTTAACATTCGCGGAGAAAATCTCGAAGTAACCGATGCCCTTCGTACCTATGTAGAAGAAAAAGTTGCTAAAATTGAAAAATATTTCAACGAGGACAAAGAATTAACGGCAAAAGTGAATTTAAAGGTCTATCGTGAAAAAACAGCTAAAGTAGAAGTAACCATCCCACTCGGCACTATGACCTTGCGGGCAGAAGACACATCACAAGACATGTATGGTTCAATTGACCTAGTAGTAGATAAAATTGTGCGTCAAATCCGTCGGAATAAAACTAAGATCGAAAAGAAACATCGTCAAAAAGTTCCAACAAGTCAACTATTCACAGCCGAACTAGTGGAAGATTCCACACCAGATGTTCAAGTTGTACGCACAAAGCAAGTTGATTTGAAGCCAATGGACCTAGAAGAAGCAATCCTTCAATTGGAACTGTTAGGACATGATTTCTTTATTTACACAGATGCAAATGACAGCAGTACCAATGTACTCTATAAGCGGGAAGATGGCAACTTGGGCTTGCTTGAAGTGAGAGAATAAGTAAGTGCAATTTCTTAAACTAAAGGGTATTAACAGTCCTACTATCATGATTTAACTTCTTAACTGTTTGGTGACATCCAAACAGTTTTTTGCTGGAAAATAAAGTCAAGCATGCAAAAGCTATCAGGCCACCTTCTCGTGTTTCTGAAAATTGTGTAGGAAGAATACGAGAGATGCCGTTAGTTCAAGGAAAGATAAAGTTGTTATATTCTTCTTACTGAAGAAAATCAATTTTAACCAACATCAAATTTTGAAAAAATTTAAAAAAGTGTTGACAATCGGATTTGAATACGATATATTAATTAAGCTATCAATTAGGGAACAACGTTTTGTAAATATCTTTCATTTCTAAAAAAATTAAAAAAGTTATTGACAAACAAAATTAGTTCTGATATACTAAGATAGTTGTCTCGC
>CAUTON010000104.1:0-4543 GCA_963539895.1 uncultured Streptococcus sp.
CGCAGTAGAACTCAGCCAATCATCCGTCACTTCGCTCGGATTCTTGGGAGTTCCTTGCGAGGGAAAAACTACGAAATCAAATTCGCAAAGCGAATTACTGATTTCTATCTTTCCGCTACATCTTCTCTTCAAGTTCCACATCCGGATACTTATCTGCGAACCAGCGGAGAGCGAAGTCGTTTTCAAAGAGAAAGACAGGTTGGTTAAAGCGGTCCTTGGCTAGGATATTACGACTGGAAGACCTGCGCTCATCTAGGTCTTCTGGTTTAATCCAGCGGACGGTTTTCTTGCCCATTGGCGTCATGACAACTTCTGCGTTGTACTCACCTTCCATGCGGTGCTTAAAGACTTCAAACTGAAGCTGACCGACAGCTCCAAGCATGTACTCGCCCGTCTGGTAGTTCTTGTAGAGCTGAATGGCACCTTCTTGCACCAATTGCTCAATTCCTTTGTGGAAAGATTTTTGCTTCATGACATTCTTAGCAGAAACTTTCATGAAAATCTCTGGCGTAAAGGTTGGCAGTGGTTCAAATTCAAATTTGTTTTTGCCAACTGTCAGCGTGTCGCCGACTTGGTATGTACCTGTATCGTAAACCCCAATAATGTCCCCAGCGACAGCATTTTCCACATTTTCACGGGATTCTGCCATAAACTGGGTCACATTAGATAACTTAGCCCCTTTACCCGTACGAGGCAGATTGACAGACATACCGCGCTCAAATTCACCTGAGACGATACGGACAAAGGCAATGCGGTCACGGTGACGGGGGTCCATGTTGGCTTGAATTTTGAATACAAAGCCTGAAAAATCTTTATCCAGTGGGTCGACGACATCACCATCTACTGTCTTGTGACCATGCGGTTCTGGCGCAAACTCTAAGAAGGTATCGAGGAAAGTTTGCACCCCAAAGTTGGTCAAAGCAGAGCCGAAGAAAACTGGTGTCAAATCGCCGTCCAAAATGGCTTGCTCAGAAAATTCATTGCCAGCTTCCTGCAAGAGCTCGATATCTTCCAAGACTTGAGCATAGAAGGGATTGCTCCCAAACAGGCTGTCTCCATCTTCCAAGCTCGCGAAGCGCTCCTCGCCCTTGTAGAGCTCCAGGCGCTCATTGTGCAAATCATAAAGTCCCTCGAAAGATTTCCCCATGCCAATCGGCCAGTTCATGGGATAGCTAGCAATGCCCAGCACTTCTTCCAATTCTTCCAGCAAATCAAGCGGTTCACGACCATCACGGTCCAGTTTATTGATGAAGGTAAAAACAGGGATATTGCGGTGTTTGACAACCTCAAAAAGCTTTTTGGTCTGAGCCTCGATACCCTTGGCAGAGTCAACAACCATGACTGCCGCATCAACCGCCATAAGGGTACGATAGGTATCTTCTGAGAAATCCTCGTGCCCAGGGGTGTCTAGGATATTGACCCGTTTGCCCGCATAATCAAACTGCATGACAGATGAGGTCACCGAAATCCCCCGTTGTTTCTCAATATCCATCCAGTCAGATTTGGCAAAGTTGCCAGTCTTTTTCCCCTTGACCGTCCCCGCTTCACGAATTTCACCCCCAAAATAGAGCAACTGCTCTGTAATCGTTGTCTTACCAGCATCTGGGTGGGAGATAATGGCAAAAGTCCGGCGTTTCTTAATTTCGTCTTGTAGTGACATATTGATTCCTTTTCTGATTCTAATGGTGTATTCTCTATCGTTTCAAATCAATCCTACATTGGGCTACTTCCTTGATTTAGAGTCGTACGCAAAAAGAGAGTGGAGCAAAAATTGGTAAGACGCAGTCTTTAATTTTGTCGCCCCACCTCCGCACAGTTGACTAGGACTGTAAAAGCTGATTTATCAGTGAATTAGAGTCCAGTCAACCACTGCGACTGATCAACTGTGCATACAAAATAAGAATCTGGCAACCAGATTGATCCCAGATTCCTTTATTATATCGAAAGCGGTCAGAAATATCAATGACTAGTCTCTACCAAAGCCTCCACAACCTCGCTAAGATTCATGGAGTTGCTGCCTTTGAGGAGGATTTGGTCCTGTGGCGCCAACTTTTCAGTTATAGCTGCCAGCAACTTGTCAAATTCATCGATTTCCTCATTTTTTTGGAAAAATTGAACACGGTTGGCAGGGTATTTATCAGCAGCAAGCTGGGCTAACTGCTCGATATCCTGACCATAAAAGAAAAGTTCGTCAATAACATCTGGTGACAGGCTGTCAATCAGCTGGCTGTGCAGCTCGACTGCTGTGTCTCCTAATTCTTTCATATCCGCAAGAACAGCGATTTTCTTGCCACCTTCATTAGCTGGAATGGCTGAGAAGGTCTCCAAAATTAGGCGCATGGCGGTAGGATTGGCATTATACACATCAGACAGGATGTCTGCGCCATTGGCAGCTTTTTTCCACTCTGTCCGATTGCGGGTCAGCTGGAGATTGGCCAGTGCCTCGATGATGTCTTCCTCCTCCACGGCCAATAATTTTCCAACCGCTGCCGCAATGAGGGCATTGGTAGCATTGTATTTACCTGGCACAGGAATGGTGAGAGGTTTCGAGAGGAGATTGGTTGTGAAACTAAGCTTTTCCTTCTCCTCTAGAAGATCGGTCACTTCCAACTCAGCCCCCTGCCCAAAGCGGACGACCTTGAGGTTTTCTGGCAGATAGGGGTCAATGATGGGATCATCTGGTACAAGTAAAATCCCTTCTGAGTCCATTCCAGCAGTAATCTGCAACTTACCTTCTGCGATTTTCTCCCGCGTGCCAAAAAATTCCAGATGGGCCTCGCCAACCAAGGTCACGACAGCAATATGAGGTTTTGCAATCCGAGACAAGAGCTCAATGTCCCCCATATGGTCCTGCCCCATCTCCAGCACCAGTTTCTCCGTGTCGTCTGGCATGTGGAGGACCGTATATGGTAGCCCGATTTCATTGTTGTAGTTCCCCTGCGTTTTGTAGGTAGCGTAGGTGGTCGCAAGGACGTCATGAATCATGTCTTTGGTTGTGGTCTTGCCGTTTGATCCGGTCACGGCAATGACATCAACCCCCATCTTCTCTAAGTAATATGTTGCAAGAGCCTGAAAGGCAGCCAGACAATCCTCGACGAGGAGGTAGGGACCAGCAGTCACTGGTTTTTCCGTCAGGGTTGCAGCAGCGCCATTGACAAAGGCCGTCTCGATAAAATCGTGACCATCACGCTCACCTTTTAGGGGCAAAAAGAGGTCACCCACTGTAATCTTGCGGGAATCAAACTCAATCTGCCCCAAGGGACTGTCGGGGTAATCCGAGACGTCATTCTGCGCTTCGACAACGCGAGCAATTTCATGTAAAGTTAGTTTCATTTTCCTACTAGGCAGGGTGCCTATTTCCTTTCAATACAAAAGAATCTGAGAGTGAATGTCAGCTTTTTCTTAAATCAAATGCGCTTCGCGCTTGGCAAAGGCTTCTTGGGCAAGACGGACCAATTCGTTAATCAAATCTGTGTAGCCCAGACCCATATTGTCCCAGAGGACTGGATACATGGACCACTGGGTAAAGCCTGGCATGGTATTGAGCTCGTTGAGGTAGATGTCGCCTTCATTGGTCAGGAAGAAATCACAGCGTGACAGACCAAGTCCCCCAATAGCTCGGAAGGCTTTTTCCGCATTTTCTCGCATGATGGCAACGGTCGCATCGGACACTTTTGCTGGGACGTCCATGGTGATTTTGTTGTCGATGTACTTGGCTTGGTAATCATAGAAGGCTACATCCTTAACCACTTCACCTGGCAAAGTCGTCTTGACATCTTGATTACCCAAAACCGCTACTTCGATTTCACGGGCATTGACTCCTTGCTCAATCAGGACACGGCTGTCATACTGGAAGGCTAGCTCGATGGCAGCCCGAAGGGCAGCTTCATCGTCAGCTTTTGAAATGCCCACACTAGACCCCATGTTGGAAGGCTTGACAAAGACGGGATAATCCAGCTTGCCGTGCACATCCGAGATGCACTTTTCTACGTCCTCTCCCTCAACCAAGGCCACATAAGGTACTTGAGGAACTCCGACAGACTCGAGTACCCGTTTGGTCGTAATCTTGTCCATAGCCAGACTCGACGCTAAAATCCCCGTTCCAACGTAAGGGAGACGCAGGGTTTCCAAAAATCCTTGGACAGAGCCATCTTCTCCCATGGGACCGTGCAGGACTGGAAAGACAGTGGCATTGTCCTCGTAGATAGCGCTCGGTGCGATTTTCCGCTCAAGGTCCGCTGTTTCATTTGTCATCAGGCGGTCATCCGCCGCTGGAGTTTGATTGTAAACCTGGGTCGCGATAAAGTCGCCAGCCTGGCTGATAAAATAGGTCTTCACGGTAAAACGGTCGTAGTCCACCGCCCGCACCACACTCTCAGCAGACAGGACTGACACCTCCCGCTCTGCAGAACGGCCACCATATAAAATGATTAAAATTTCTTTAGCCATACATTCTCTTTTCTGTACAAAATACGATTCTTAACAGGCCTATTATATCATAATTTCACATTTGTAGGAAAAGGAAAAAGGCAGGATTGTTCCT
>CAUTON010000105.1:0-4533 GCA_963539895.1 uncultured Streptococcus sp.
ACAATCGGCGATGACATCGACGCCTGGTCCTTTGGTGCAGAACCAGACCTACTAGCGAAGTTGGTGTTTGACGGCACAAAAACCGCAACGACATCGGCTTATGATTTATATGCGGTGGACAATGAACCATTGCCACAAGCGGGCACCTATGATGTGGTGCTAGATAGTCAAGGCGAGGCTATCTGTATCATTGAAATCACCAAAGTTTATACGATAGCTTTTAAAGATGTCACCGCAGACCATGCCTACAAAGAGGGCGAGGGTGATAGGAGTTTGGCTTACTGGCGTCAGGTGCATGAAGGACTCTTTACCGAATGGTTGGCAGGAGAAGGCTTCGATTTCACGGAAGATAGCTTAGTCGTCTGTGAGGAATTTAAAGTAGTATATCCAGAAAAAGGAGAATGAGATGAAACTAGCATTGTTAGGTACTGGCATGATTGTCAAGGAAGTCTTGCCAGTTTTACAAGAAATTGATGGTATTGAGCTGGTGGGGATTTTGTCCACACCGCGTAGTCTTGCGACGGCTCAGGACTTGGCTAGCCAATATGGTATGACTCTTGCGACAAGTAGCCTTGATGATATTTTGGCAAGCGATGTCATTGACACGGTTTACGTGGGCACTCCCAATCACACCCACTATGACTATGCTAAAGCGGCGCTTGAAGCGGGCAAACATGTCATCTGCGAGAAACCTTTTACTCTGAAACTGTTGGAGTTTGAGGAGCTGGCAGCCTTGGCAAATGAAAAAAATCTCATGTTGCTGGAAGCTATCACCAATCAGTACTTGAACAATTTCCATTATCTGAAAGAAAATCTCTCTCAAATCGGTGATGTGAAAATCGTCACCTGCAATTACTCCCAGTACAGCTCCCGCTACGATGCCTTTAAACGTGGGGAGATTGCGCCAGCCTTTAACCCAGAAATGGGAGGTGGGGCTCTGCGCGACCTCAACATCTACAATATTCACCTGCTCGTGGGGCTCTTTGGAAAACCTGTAAAAGTTTTCTATTTACCAAATATGGAGCGTGGTGTTGATACATCTGGCATGCTGGTCATGGATTACGGAACTTTCAAAGCAGTCGCCATTGGCGCAAAAGATTGCTCTTCTGAGATAAAATCGACCATTCAAGGCGATAAGGGTTCACTAGCTATTTTAGGTCCAACAAACACCCTGCCGCAAATCAGCTTGGCGCTGAACGGGCAGGATGTACAGATTCAAAATCTTAATACACCTCATCACCGCATGCAGGCCGAATTTGTCGCTTTCGAGCGTGCTCTTAGAGAAAAAGATTTCGCAGCGCGTGACCAAGCCTTAGCCCACAGCCGACAGGTTATGGAAGTTTTGGAAGCTGCTGTCAGCAGTATGTAGTCAGCTGAGATACAAAATAAGAATCTGGAAACGAGTTTGGTTCCAGATTTTTTGGTTTGTCTGAAGAAAAATGGCTTAGAATGGACACGAATCGTCAGATTTTCCAAAACATGCTATAATAGACAGACAGAAATTCGAGGAGTCAATCATGAGTAATTACGCTATTATCCTTGCAGCGGGCAAAGGGACCCGCATGAAATCAGACCTGCCAAAGGTCCTGCACCAGGTGGCGGGCATCTCTATGCTGGAGCATGTCTACCGTGCGGTGTCGGCTATTGAGCCCCAAAAGATTGAGACCATCGTGGGCCACAAGGCTGAGTTGGTCCAAGCGGTCTTGGAAGGGCAGTCTGATTTTGCCCTCCAGTCGGAGCAGCTGGGGACTGGGCATGCTGTTATGATGGCAGAGCCAGGTCTAGCTGATTTGGAAGGACAGACACTAGTTATCGCGGGGGACACGCCCTTGATTACAGGCGACAGCCTCAAGAACTTGATTAACTTCCACGTCAGCCACAAGAACGTTGCCACCATCCTGACTGCTGAAGCGGATAATCCCTTTGGCTACGGCCGCATCATTCGCAACAGCGACAAGGAAGTCGTCAAAATCGTGGAGCAAAAGGATGCCAATGAGTTTGAGGCCCAGGTCAAGGAAATCAATACGGGGACTTATGTTTTTGATAACAAACGCCTCTTTGAAGCCCTTAAGGACATTACTACTGACAACGCCCAGGGCGAGTACTATCTGACCGATGTCATCTCCATCTTCCGTCAAGCGGGGGAGAAGGTTGGTGCTTATATCCTGCGCAATTTTGATGAGAGTCTGGGGGTCAATGACCGGATTGCCCTGGCAACTGCTGAGAAGGTGATGCGCAAGCGCATCAACGAAACCCACATGGTCAATGGCGTCAGCTTCATCAATCCTGACGCTACCTATATCGATATCGATGTGGAGATTGGTGCAGAAGCAGTCATCGAAGCCAATGTCGTCTTAAAAGGCAAGACCAAAATTGGCGAGCGGACGGTCCTGACCAACGGCACCCGCGTGACAGATAGCCAGATTGGCCAGGATGCTGTCATCATCAGCTCTGATATCGAAGAGTCGGTGCTGGCAGACGGTGTCACAGTCGGACCTTACGCCCATATCCGCCCAGCTAGTCTCTTGGATAAGGATGTCCACGTGGGTAACTTTGTCGAGGTCAAAGGGTCCCACTTGGGACAAGGGACTAAGGCAGGACATTTGACCTATATCGGCAATGCCGAGGTAGGCAGAGAGGTTAACTTTGGAGCTGGCACCATCACGGTCAACTATGATGGGCAAAACAAGTACAAAACGACGGTCGGTGACCATGTCTTTATCGGCAGTCACTCGACGTTGATTGCCCCATTGGAAATTGGGGACAATGCCCTGACAGCTGCTGGCTCTACCATCACAAAAGATGTGCCGGCTGATAGTGTCGCAATCGGACGTAGCCGCCAAGAAAACAAGGAAAACTACGCCAAACGCCTGCCACATCATCCATCGAAAAAAGGATAAGACTATGAATTTTGAAGAAAAAACCATCCGTCGCAAGACCATTTTTGAAGGTCACATTTTCACCGTGGCCGTGGACGAGGTTGAGCTGCCAAATAATCTTGGCACCAGCCAACGAGAATTGGTCTTCCATCGTGGGGCTGTTTCTGTCCTAGCTCTGACGCCAGAAGGCAAGATTATCTTGGTCAAGCAGTACCGCAAGGCCATCGAGCGCACCAGCATCGAGATTCCAGCAGGTAAGCTGGAGTTGGGCGAGGAAGACACGCTGGAAAATGCTGCCCTGCGCGAGTTGGAAGAAGAAACGGGGTACACTAGTTCTAAGCTGACGCAAATTGCAGATTTTTACTCGGCCATCGGCTTTAGCAATGAACGCATCCGGATTTTCAAGGCAGAGGACTTGATTCGGGTGGAAAATCCCCGTCCCCAGGATGAGGATGAGGTCATTGAACTCATGGAAGTGACCCTGGATGAGGCTCTGGACTTGATTGCCAGTGGAGAAATCTGTGATGCCAAGACAATCCTGGCCATTCAACACGTACAATTAACAAGAAAGTAGGATGAGACAATGGGCAAGCCCTTGTTGACAGACGACATCATTGAACGCGCAAGGCGCGGAGAAAAAATAGAAGACAATAGCCGTTTTGGCCACTACAAACCAGAGGAGACCTACGGTCGTTTTTCAGACGCAGACTTACAAGCTGCCTGGGATGAGGAAGAGTACCAGGGTTACCGTGAGGGGGAGACTGTCCGTATCCCAGTGGATGCTTCTATCATCAAAAGCCGCCGCATTGAGACGGTCAAGCGGGATAACTTCCGTAGCAAGGTCAATAAAATCCTCTTTTGGGTGATTGTCCTTGTCGTGCTCTTGCTGCTTGCTGTCTTTTATCTATAAGGAGGAGTCATGAAATTTGGAATTATCGCTGCCATGCCCCAAGAGCTCAAGCTCTTGGCGGATGCTCTGCAGCAGCCCTCGACGGAAGAAGTGGCTGGGAAAACGTATTATTCTGGCCGACTAGGCAAACACGATGTGGTCCTGGTCGAGTCTGGGATTGGCAAGGTCATGTCGGCCATTTCGGTGGCTATCTTGGTGGACCATTTTGCCGTCGATGCCCTCATCAACACTGGCTCAGCTGGTGCGGTGGCGGACGGGATTGCGGTTGGCGATGTGGTCATTTCGGACCGCCTAGCCTACCACGATGTTGACGTGACGGCCTTCGGCTACGCGTATGGCCAGATGGCGGGGCAGGACTTGTATTTTGAGGCGGAGCCTCTCTTTCTTGAAAAAATGGCTCAAGTCTTAGCAGCTCACGAGCTGACCGGGCACCGGGGCTTGATTGTGACAGGGGACAGCTTTATCGCCAGCAGTCAAAAGGTGGCGGAAATTAAAATCCACTTCCCAGCTGTCTTAGCCGTCGAGATGGAGGGAGCTGCCGTTGCCCAAGCTGCGAAAAATCTTGGCAAACCTTTTCTGGTCATCCGCGCTATGAGCGACACCGCCCAAGGCGACGCCCACCTCTCTTTTGACGATTTCATTGTCCAAGCTGGTCAACGATCAGCCGCTGTCCTCATTCAATTTTTAGAAGAATATGAAGAAAACAGAGTCTAAACTCAATGTCATTAAGTTAAAGAACTTATT
>CAUTON010000106.1:0-4527 GCA_963539895.1 uncultured Streptococcus sp.
GATTGATTAACGACATAAAAATCAGCCGAGCTCATGCTTGGCTGATTTCTTCTTTGTATTTCTGGTAAAAGTCGACCTTGAGCTGGATGAAGGCCTCCATATTTTGCAGGAGTTGGAAGAGTCGGGCCCGTGTTTCAAACTCTTCTCGAGTCTGCGGGAGTGGTCTGGCGCGAAAGGTCTCGAGAAAGAGTTCAATGTCGTCGAGGAGTTCCGTGGCAGGATTTTCCCTGCTGAGCTGCTGGGCTGTCCGCTCAAAGAGGCTGGCTAGGATAACAGCTTCTCTGGCTTTCAGCTGGCAGTGATTGATGTCGTTTGCCATAGCACGGAGGATTTTGTTTTGATTGGCTCGCATCTCAAAGTAGTGGACTTGATAGTTGGTTTGGTGGAAGACTTGATTGTGACGGTCAGTGTAGACCACTTGGAGGGCTTCATCTAGGACGGTATCCAGCTGATTGATGAGAGCAGCGTCATTGCTGCCGCCCCCTTCTAGTAAAAAATGTTCAAAGCGCAGCAAAATCTCTTTGAGCAGACGATTAACCTCCAGGTGATAAGCCTGGATTTTTTTATCCTGTGAGGGCATATACCAATTGAACAAAAGGCCAATCCCGGCACCAATCAAAAAGATGGCTAATCCATTGCCCAACCAAGCGAGGGAAACACTTTTTTCAAGGAGGAGATGCGTGACAAGGACGGTCGATGGTGCAATGCCAGCTTCCCACTTGAAGCGGTAGCAAACAGGGACGTAGATGAGCATGTAGGCCGCCAATGTCCAAGTCGCGTAGCCAAGGAGGGAGAAGATGAGAAAGGCTAGAAATAGGGCGAGCAGGGTTGCATTGAGCCTAGCTAAGGCCATCTTGAGGCTGGATTTGCGTGTATCGAGGACGCTCAAAATAGCGATTATTCCTGCGGATGTGGCATAGGAGAAACTTAGAAAGTCCGCTAGATAGATGGCCAGCACCGTTGCAGCTAGTAATTTGATAGTCCGTTGAAAGATGGGCATAGCATTTCCTCATTCATATAGTTGTTCAGTTTATTGTACCATAAAGAAAAGTCTGTATGAGGGAATAAAATCCACTTTTGGTCAGTCCTTGGCAAGAGTTTGGTTTGAAAAATTGACCATTATAGCTTACAATAGATGAAAGAAAGAGAAGGAAATGTGTATGAAAATTTTGGCATTGGATTCGTCCAACCAGGCTTTAGCAGTCGCCCTTTTAGAGGATGACCGATTGGTGGCAGATTTTACGCTGAATGTAAAAAAGAACCATAGCATCAGCCTCATGCCTGCGATTGATTTTTTGGTGGCTCAGGCTGGGTGGCAGCCAAAGGATTTGGAGCGGGTTGTGGTCGCTCAGGGGCCTGGTTCCTACACGGGGCTGCGCGTGGCGGTAGCGACTGCTAAAACCCTCGCTTACACTCTGAAGATTGACCTGGTTGGGGTTTCTAGCCTCTATGCTCTTGCTGCAGAGACGACCACTTCAGGCTTGGTCGTCCCCCTCATCAATGCGCGCCGCAATAACGTTTATGCTGGTTTTTATGAAAATGGGAAAGCAATCAGACCAGATAGTCACATGGCGCTAGCCGCGGTTTTAGAGAGTGTGTCTCAGGTTGAGAAGGTGACTTTTGTGGGAGAAGTGACAGCTTTTCAAGACCAAATTGCAGCGGTTCTTCCTCAGGCCACTATCTGTGAGACCCTGCCATCGGCCGCTGCTCTTGGTAAATACGGTCAGGAATTGGAAGCTGTGGCTATTGATAGCTTTGTCCCAGACTACCTCAAGCGAGTAGAAGCCGAAGAAAATTGGCTCAAAGACCACCAAGCAGGCGATGAGGCCAACTATGTCAAACGAGTTTAGAATGAAGTATACATTAGAAGAGCAGGCTCAGGCGGCCTTGACCATTTTAACAGATGTGTACGGCCAGTCTCCATGGACTTATGACCAGATTGTGTCAGATATGATAAGGCCTGATACAGAGTATGTTTATGACTATGAGGACGAGGAAATCGTGGGCTTCTTGGCCCTACAACACTTGGTAGGTGAGACGGAAGTAACCAATATCGCAGTGTTGCAGTCGTATCAGGGGCAGGGAATCGGAGCTCGGCTCATGAAAAATTTGACGGAAATAACTTGCCCTATTTTTCTAGAAGTACGAGAGTCCAATGCGTCCGCGCGATCCCTTTACCAAAAAAGTGGCTTTAAAGAAGTAGGCAAGCGGAAAGATTACTACCATGATCCAGTTGAGAATGCCATCGTGATGGTGCGTGAAGATAAGGTGTGAGAATGAAAGATAGATATATTTTGGCGATCGAGTCGTCTTGTGATGAGACTAGCGTCGCCGTGTTGAAGAATGACAAGGAACTCTTGAGCAACATTATCGCGAGCCAAGTGGAGAGTCATAAGCGTTTTGGCGGCGTAGTGCCCGAAGTGGCTAGTCGACATCATGTGGAGGTGGTGACGGCTTGCTTGGAGGATGCTTTGGCGCAAGCTGGAATTGAAGCAAGTGATCTGGATGCGGTGGCAGTGACCTATGGTCCTGGCCTCGTAGGAGCTCTTCTTGTCGGAATGGCGGCTGCCAAGGCCTTTGCCTGGGCGCACGGTTTACCTCTTATTCCCGTCAATCACATGGCGGGTCACCTCATGGCGGCCAACCAGACGCAGGAACTCCAGTATCCACTGATGGCGCTGTTAGTCAGCGGCGGGCATACCGAGCTGGTCTATGTCAGAGAAGCGGGGGATTATCAGATTGTAGGGGAGACCAGAGATGATGCGGTCGGCGAAGCCTATGATAAGGTGGGGCGCGTTATGGGATTGACCTACCCAGCAGGGCGAGAAATTGATGAGTTGGCGCACAAGGGTCAAGACATTTATGATTTTCCCCGTGCAATGATGAAGGAAGACAATCTGGAATTTTCATTCTCAGGTCTCAAATCAGCTTTTATCAATCTCCATCACAATGCCCAGCAAAAGAATGAGGAATTGATAACAGAAGACCTCTGCGCTTCTTTCCAAGCAGCTGTTCTTGATATTCTGCTTGCAAAAACGAAGAAGGCTCTGGAAAAATATCCCGTAAAACAATTGATTGTCGCAGGTGGCGTGGCAGCCAACCAAGGACTTCGCGAACGCCTGGCAGCTGAAATCACGGATGTAGAAGTGGTCATTCCACCCTTGCGCCTCTGTGGGGACAATGCAGGCATGATTGCTTTAGCTGCCGCAGTTGAATACGACCAAGGGTATTTTGCGGGCTTGGATTTGAATGCAAAACCTAGCCTAGCTTTTGATAGTGTACACACCACCCTTGAAAAGTAACCTCAGTCCTTCTCTTGCGTTTTAACTATAAATTTTTTCAAAGAACAATAAATATTTGGCATCATCAGGTGCCTATTTTTGTGTTATAATGTAAGAATATTTTGAAAATTAAGGAATAATATGGAAAAAACAGCAATTAGGAAATCCTTCTTACAAGGCTTTCAAGATGCCATCCCCACTGCGCTGGGCTATATCTCCATCGGGGTTGCCTTTGGTGTAGTGGCGGCTGCTTCTGGTGTGTCAGCGCTGGAAGTCGGCCTTATGAGCCTTCTGATTTATGGTGGTTCAGCCCAGTTTGCCCTAGTGGCTATGATTGTCACCAAAGAGTCTGTCATCTCCATGGTCTTGACCGTCTTTTTGGTCAATCTGCGCAACATGTTGATGAGCTTGCATGCGACGACTATTTTTAAAGAAAATAGTCTCCTTCAGAATATCCTGATTGGTAGTCTAATTACCGATGAGTCCTACGGCGTCCTGCTAGGAGAGCACGTCCATAACGACCACATCACAGCTCAGTGGATGCATGGCAATAATATTCTAGGTTATCTGGCCTGGTTTTTGGCGACAGTTGGTGGCTGCCTTCTGGGCTCCATTATTCCAAATCCAGAAGTGCTAGGGCTGGACTTTGCTTTAGTAGCCATGTTTATCGGGATTTTTGCTAGCCAGTTGGAAGCTATGCGAAAGACCACCAAAGCGATGAAAATCGTCTGGATTTTGCTGGCGGTAACCGTATCTTACTTGCTGCTCAGCTATGTTGTCTCATCGTCTGTGGCGGTACTTGCGGCCACTTTGATTGGTTGTGGAACGGGGGTGGCCTTGGATGAGCACTGAAATCATCATTTTGACGATTATTCTGGGAGCCATCGTCTCCTGGGTGCCTCGCGTCTTTCCCTTTGTCTTGGTCAAATTCCGCGGCCTGCCAACCATCGTGGTGCGCTTCTTGGAGTACCTCCCCATCACGATCATCTTTGCCCTATCTTTGTCCAGCATGTTTGAGACGACACCAGGTCAGTTGCCAGCCATCAAGTGGCTGGAGTTTATTGTCCTCTTTCCGACCCTCTTTGTTGCTGTGCGCTATAAAGATTTGCTGTGGACAGTCTTAGTCGGCATTGTCAGCATGGCGCTACTCCGACTGATTTTTTAAAAGGAACGTAAAAAAGCTAGGATTGAGCCCAATGTCATTAAGTTAAAGAACTTATTCCTCCTTCAAGAGTGATAGGTTCTT
>CAUTON010000107.1:0-4442 GCA_963539895.1 uncultured Streptococcus sp.
AAAAGAACCTATCACTCTTGAAGGAGGAATAAGTTCTTTAACTTAATGACATTGGCGCATGCGCTAGCTCTTTACTTTATCAGTCCTTCCAACTCTCCTCTTCTGCAACTATTTAAAAGCAGTGCCATTGCACCATCTAAACAGAACGCAATTCTCATAAATAACCAAGATATTTCTCTCTTCACCTCATGTCTAAGCTCGTGAAAAAAAAGCCCACTGGGCTGTTTTTTTAATACAAGTCAAGATAATTATCCACTTCCCATTGGGATACGAATGTGGCATAAGATGCCCATTCCATGCGTTTTGCTTCAATAAAGTTAGTATAGATATGAGCTCCTAGCGCATCACGAACCACTTCATCGGTCTGCAAAGCCTTCAAGGCATTGTGCAGAGTTGACGGCAAATCAATGATTCCTGCTTCCTGACGCTCTTCTGGTGTCATCGAGTAAATGTTCGTCTCGACTGGTTCTGGAGCATTAATTTTATTTTCAATACCATCCAAACCAGCTTCCAACAGAACTGCCAGTGCTAAGTATGGATTAGCCATTGGGTCTACAGAGCGCAACTCCAAGCGCGTGCCCATACCACGCGATGCAGGTACACGAATGAGGGGTGAACGGTTGCTACCTGCCCAAGCGATATAGACAGGTGCTTCATAGCCAGGCACCAAACGTTTATAAGAGTTGACAGTCGGATTGATAATAGCGGTGTAGTTGTACGCGTGCTTCATAAGACCGCCAAGGAAGTAATAAGCATCTTGCGAAAGTTGCATACCACGTGGATCTTCTGGATCAAAGAAGGCATTGCCATTTTCGTTGAAAAGCGACATGTTACAGTGCATACCGCTACCTGCGATACCAAACTTAGGTTTTGCCATAAAGGTAGCATGAAGGCCATGTTTGCGCGCAATGGTCTTAACAACTAATTTAAAAATTTGAATGTTGTCACAGGCTTTCAAAACATCAGCGTATTTGAAGTCAATTTCATGCTGGCCGACAGCCACTTCATGATGTGAAGCTTCTACTTCGAAGCCCATTTGTGTCAATACGTTGACGATTTCACGGCGGGTATTGTCAGCCAAGTCAGTTGGCGCCAAATCAAAATAACCACCTTTGTCATTCACCTCAAGAGTAGGGTTCCCAAACTCATCCATCTTAAAGAGGAAAAATTCTGGTTCTGGTCCAAGGTTAAATGATTTGTAGCCGATTGATTCCATGTGACGAAGAGCTTTTTTCAAGTTCCCACGAGGATCACCTGCAAATGGCTCCCCAGCAGCTGTGTAAATATCACAAATCAAACCAGCAACTGCACCATTCTCATCACCCCAAGGGAAAACTGTCCAAGTATTTAAATCTGGATACAAATACATGTCCGACTCGTTAATCCGAACAAATCCTTCGATAGAAGAACCATCAAACATAGCCTTGTTCGATAAGACTTTTTCCACCTGTTCATCTGTTGCAGGAATTTCGACATTTTTCATAATCCCCAAAATATCGGTAAACATGAGGCGTAAAAATGTAACGTTTTTTTCTTTAATTTCACGACGGATATCCGCTGCTGTGATAGACATGTGCTTCTCCTTTTATATAACCAGCATTACATGCGAAATGTATTAAAACCATTTGGTGAGGTCTGAAACCCACCAGCCTTTGAAAGTTCATCCCGTAAGAGCTGTCTCACCTGACTGTCAGACAAAGTTTTCTTCTTGGCTTGTTCTTTAGCTGCATAGTCCCGCTTAATATCGGCAATATTATAGCCGTCAGCAATGTAATCCTTGATTTCCAGCAGTCGATCCATGTCATTGAGCGAGTACATGCGACGATTACCTTCATTGCGCTCTGGACGAATCAAGCCCTGCTCTTCATAATAGCGAATCTGTCTTGCTGACAAATCAGTCAATTTCATAACCGAGCCAATCGGAAAAACCGATAAAGAACGGCGAAACTCTTTTTCTCTCACAAAATTCCCCTTTCTGCTTACCATTATAGGTCAAACTTTGATATCCGTCAAGTTCGAATGTTATATTTTCTGACATCATTTTTTTTTCTTAGAAAATAATTTCTCAAAGTCATAATTAACAAACATAGCGATAAATACGCCAATAAAAGTCTCGAAAACCCGAACGATGGCATAGGTAATTGGTCCCCCAGACGGTGTCGAGAGGGTAATAATCAGCATTGCCGAAGTCGCTCCGATAATTCCAGCTTTATTATTGAAGGCCACATTTGTCATAATGGTCAACATGGTAAAAATAGGCACAAAAACGAGAGCTACCCAATTTTGTCCATTAAATAGCTGACTCAAGACAAAGAAACCAATAGCATAAACACCGCCAATCGTATTCCCTAGAATACGAGAGCTACCAAAGTGCATACTTTTCCCAAAATCTTCGCGTAGACTAAAAACTGCCGTCAAAGCCGCAATATTTGTTCCCGTCCAACCCAAAATCTGGAAGAGCAAAATGACGAGAAAGACTGCAATCCCCGACTTTAAAGTCCGCATGCCTAAGCGAAACTGTTTGGGGTCAAATCGATAATTTTTCCACATAAGAGTATTGTAACATGAAGTTAAAAATTTTTGTAAAATATTTTTTGATAGATAAGAAATCCTCTGATTAACAGGTTTTCTCATAATTATTGAAATAAAAAAGGCGAGAAAACCGCCTTTAAAAATTATTATTTTTCTGCCAATGCAGCTAAGCCAGGCAACACTTTATACCTTGCTAGAGTTTGCTAATTCGCTACGCTTCAAAGAAACTCTACTAGATGCACAGAAAAAGACCTCTCACAAGGTCCTTTTCTAGCAGTTATTAAACGCGCAGTAGCTGAATGGCAGTTCACTTCTCTACACTTGCGACCTGCCTCCTATTCAGCCTTGCGGAGTGCGTCTACGGAATCACAGATTCCTGACTTACCGCCTATTTTTCAGTAAGAGCTGCAAGTCCTGGAAGTACTTTACCTTTACCTAGACTGATTTTCTTAACTCACTTCGTTTCGCAGAAAATCTAGCCTATGCACTAGAAAAGAGTTGGAAAACCAACTCTTTTCGTCCTTATTCGCAGTAGCTGAATGGCAGTTCACTTCTCTACACTTGCGACCTGCCTCCTATTCAGCCTTGCGGGGGCGCGTCAACGGAATCATAGATTCCTAACTTGCCGCCTATTTCTCAGTCAATGCTGCAAGTCCTGGCAACACTTTACCTTCCAAAAGTTCCATTGAAGCACCGCCACCTGTAGAAATCCATGAGAATTTGTCTGCGCGGCCGAGGTTGATGGCAGCTGCTGCTGAGTCACCACCACCGATGATAGATTTCACACCTGGTTGTTTAACGATAGCGTCCATGACACCGATTGTACCAGCTTGGAAGTCAGGGTTTTCAAAGACACCCATTGGTCCGTTCCAAACGACAGTTTTGGCACCAGTCAAGGCTTCGTCGAATTTAGCGATTGATTTAGGACCGATGTCAAGACCTAAGAAACCTGGGTCTACCGCTTCACCTTCGGTGTCTTTTACTTCAGTATAGTCAGCAAATGCGTTTGCTTCTTTTGAGTCAACTGGCAAGATGAGCTTACCGTTAGCTTTTTCAAGAAGTGCTTTTGCGATGTCCAATTTGTCTTCTTCGACCAATGAGTTACCGATTTCGATACCCTGTGCTTTGTAGAAAGTATAAGTCATACCGCCACCGATGAGGACTTTGTCTGCTTTTTCAAGCAAGTTTTCGATAACACCAATCTTGTCTGATACTTTTGAACCACCAAGGATGGCTACGAATGGACGTTCTGGTGTTTCAACTGCTTCTTGGATGTAGGCAATTTCGTTTTCAAGCAAGAAACCAGCGACAGCTTTGTCAACGTTTGCTGAGATACCAACGTTAGACGCGTGTGCACGGTGAGCTGTACCGAAAGCGTCGTTTACAAAGATACCATCGCCAAGGCTAGCCCAGTATTTACCAAGTTCATCGTCGTTTTTAGATTCTTTCTTGCCGTCAACATCTTCAAAACGAGTGTTTTCAACCAAAAGAACTTGACCATCTTCCAAAGCGTCGATAGCTGCTTCCAATTCAGCACCACGAGTTGCGCCTGGGAAAACAACGTCTTGACCCAATTTAGCAGCCAAATCAGCCGCTACAGGTGCCAAGGATTTACCAGCTTTGTCCGCTTCTTCTTTCACACGTCCAAGGTGAGAGAAGAGGATAGCACGACCACCTTGCTCGATGATGTACTTGATAGTTGGAAGCGCCGCAGAAATACGGTTGTCGTTAGTAATCACGCCATCTTTCAAAGGCACGTTAAAGTCAACACGAACGAGGACTTTTTTACCTTTCAAATCAACGTCTTTAACAGTCAATTTAGCCATTTGGGTAAACTCCTTAAGATTTTTTATACTCGTTCATTATATCACAAAATACTTATTTTTCCTATAGAAATTCTCACGAGAAAG
>CAUTON010000108.1:0-4343 GCA_963539895.1 uncultured Streptococcus sp.
TCTTAGAAATGGCCATTCTCTTTTCACCTGGAGCGGATCCAACACGGATTTACTACGGGACAGACACGCGACTCTTTAGTATCCTGATGGGTGCCAGTCTAGCCTTTGTCTGGCCCAGCCATCGTTTGCACAAATTAAAGCCAAATGCCAAGGGGCAGAAGGTCTTTCACCGTATTTTTGCGGGCACACTTACGGTTTTCAGCTTATTGCTCATCTTCCTACCAGATCAATCTTGGCTCACCTATCGGGGAGGAATGTGGCTCTTTAGCTTTGCTTCTATGCTCCTCGTAGCACTCGTGGCTCATCCGACCATGCCTTACGGTTCTTATTTCTCCAATAAACTATTTGACTATGTGGGCAGTCGTTCTTATGGAATTTACCTCTGGCAGATGCCCGTCTTGACCTTTGCGGAATTGCGGTTTCAACATTCCTGGCAGGGTTATGTACTAGCTGTCATTCTCATTTTGCTACTGTCAGAATTATCTTATCGCTTTGTTGAAATGCCTTTGCGCAAGATAAAGTGGTCACAGGTGAAAGCATTTTGGACTGACATGCGAGCGCAAAAAGGGTGGACAAGTAAGAAAACAATAGCGAGTGTAGTTGCTGCGCTGAGCCTTCTATCACTAGGAATTATCCTCTTTTCTCCTAGTCAAGATAGCGCCCAGGCCGAGATTGCAAATGAAATTGCTGCTAACCAAGAAGCCATCGAGCAAGCCAATGCACAGAAGACGGCGACCTCTACCAGCTCCTCAACCACTACAAGTAGCTCAACTACAGCAGATAGCGAAGCTGTTAGCCAATACGCTGACGATGCTGCCTATTATGGCGTGACGGCGGATCAGATGTATGAAGCCAGTCAGACGCCGATTATCGCTGTTGGCGATTCGATTTTCACCAAAACGTATTACGACTTGATTGCCGTCTTTCCGCAGATGACCATCGACGCTGAATTTGGTTTGGCACCTGAAAATGCCGCAGCCCGCATCGAAGCAGCTGTCGCTGCTAATCCAGATGTAGAGACCATTTTCATCTCTATCGGGACCAATCAAGGTGGTCAGGGGATTATGACTAAAGACCAAGTCGATCAGATTATGGCGTTACTGGATGGCAAGCAGGTCTACTGGTCAACCATCTATCTGCCAAGCAGCACCTATTGGTGGACAGAGGATATCAATAGTCTGTTGAAAACAGCGGCCAAAGAGTACGATAACTTGACCTTGGTAGACTGGAATAGCTTCTCAGCAGACCACACAGCGGACTGGTTTGAAGCAGACGGCTTCCACCCAAATGCTATCGGTAGCCCTCAATACACCAAACTCTGGATAGACACCGTATTTCCAGCTGATTAACCAATATACAGGCCCATCCATCTGAACTTTCAGGTGGATGTTCTTTTACCCTCTGAATCATTGTATAGCTTTTCTATCCGCATATTGGAAAGCGGATTCTTTTTGTGGTATAATGGTACCAAATAAAAAAGTGAGGTGACTCATGGCAGTTTTTGTCAAGGACTTGATAGAGAATATTCGGATTGAATGTGTGTACGGTCCAGATGGTTTGTTGGACAAAGAGGTGACCACTTCTGATATTAGCCGACCAGGGTTAGAGATGACGGGTTATTTTGATTACTATTCGCCAGAACGCTTGCAGTTGATTGGGATGAAAGAGTGGTCGTACATGATGGCCATGACCAGTCACAATCGCTATGCTGTATTGCACCGTATGATTCAGCCAGAAACGCCAGCCATCATTATCGCGCGTGGCTTAGAAATCCCTGAAGAATTGCTCCGCGCAGCAAAGGAAGAAAAAATTGCCATTCTCCAGAGTAAGTCGTCGACTAGCCGTCTGTCAGGCGAGTTGTCATCCTATCTCGATTCACGTTTAGCGCAAAGGACCAGTGTCCACGGTGTGCTGATGGATATCTATGGGATGGGCGTGCTGATTCAGGGCGATTCGGGCATCGGTAAGAGCGAGACAGGGCTTGAGCTGGTCAAGCGAGGGCACCGTCTTGTGGCGGACGACCGTGTGGATGTCTATGCCAAGGACGACGTGACCCTTTGGGGTGAGCCAGCTGAGTTGCTGAAGCACCTCTTAGAGATTCGTGGGGTCGGTATTATTGATGTCATGAGTCTGTACGGAGCCAGTGCGGTCAAGGACTCTTCAGAGGTTCAGTTGGCCGTTTATTTGGAAAATTATGGCAAGGATAAGGTCTACGACCGTCTGGGAAATGGTGGCGATACCATCGAGTTTGCAGGGATTGAAATTCCGCAGATTCGAATCCCTGTAAAAACAGGTCGCAATATCTCTGTCGTGATTGAAGCCGCGGCGATGAATTATCGGGCGAAGATTATGGGCTTTGATGCGACCAAGGAATTCGAAAAACGCTTGACCAAGATGATTGAATCTAATAAGGAGGCCGAGTGATGATTGATCCAGTTGCCTTCTCTGTCGGGCCCCTTGACATTCGCTGGTATGCCATTTGTGTTGTCGCGGGTCTTGTTTTAGCGGTCTACCTAGCTTCCAAAGAAGGGCCGCGTAAAAAAATCTCTGCCGATGACATTTTAGATTTTATTCTGATTGCCTTTCCAGTTGCCATTATCGGGGCGCGGGTCTACTATGTCGCCTTCTCTTGGGATCAATATAAGGATAATCTAGGTGAAATTATCGCCATCTGGCACGGGGGCATTGCCATCTATGGCGGCCTGATCGCAGGCTTTCTAGTTCTCTTGGCTTTTAGCTACTACCACCTTATCAATCCTTGGGATTTTCTAGATATTGCAGCACCGTCTGTCCTGATTGCGCAGGCTATCGGCCGCTGGGGGAATTTCTTCAACCAAGAAGCCTACGGCGCAGCGGTAAAGAGTCTCAACTATCTCCCAAGCTTCATCCGTGAGCAGATGTATATTGATGGTAGCTATCGCCAGCCTACTTTTCTGTTTGAGTCCGTCTGGAATATGATTGGTTTTGTCTTGATTTGCATCCTTAGACGTCGGCCAAAACTGCTCAAGCAAGGAGAAGTAGCCCTCTTTTACCTGATTTGGTACGGAGTCGGTCGCTTCTTTATCGAAGGTTTGCGGACAGACAGTCTCATGCTCTTTGGCTTACGCGTCTCCCAGTGGCTGTCAGCAGCCTTGATTCTTATTGCGATTGGGCTGATCATCTACCGCCGTCGCAAAGCAACAATCCCTTATTATCAAGAGTAAAAGGAGAGAATATGATAATTGAACTATCAGTGGCCGTGATTGCTCTAGCTTTTGTCGCAATCGCCGTTTATTTGGTGTTATTTTTGAAAAAATTGTCCAATGTGGCAGACGAAGTTGAAAAGACTGTCAAAGTCTTGACCAGCGACGTCAATGTGACCCTCTACCAAACCAATGAACTCTTGGCTAAGACAAATGTCCTTGTCGAAGACGTGAATGGCAAGGTGTCAACCCTCGACCCATTATTCACCGCAGTGGCAGACTTGTCCGTTTCTGTCAGCGATCTCAACGCGTCAGCCCGTGACCTGACTGCTCGTGCCACAACTGCTGGTAAATCAACGGTCAAAGCGGGGAGCGTCTTGACTGCACTCAATTTATTTTCAACTATCTTAGGTAAAGGTAAGAAAGGAGACCAAGCAAATGGCTAAAAAAGGTGGACTATTCTCTAGCGTTTTATTCGGTGTTGTAGGAGGGGCGGCTGCAGCCTACTTCCTCTCAACGGAAAAAGGAAAAGAAGTCAAAAAAAAGGTTGTCGACTTTGCCCACGATTATAAGGATAACCCTGAAAAAATCAATCAGGAAATTATCCAAAAAGCTCAAGGTTTCGGACAACAGGCTTCAGAAAAAATCACTGAAGTGCGCGACCAAGTCGTCAGTGGCGAGCTAACGGTGGACGATATCGTTGCGTCTGGAAAGGAAAAGGCTCAAGACTTAGCAGCTCTCTCCAAAGAGCGGATTGAAGAGGTGAGAGAAACCATCGCCGCTCAAAATTGGACGACGGCAGATTTGTTGGCAGTCATTCGAGGACAAGTCAACGCAGAAACACCAGCTGAGCCTGCAGAAGACCAAGTATTCGCCCTTCCTGAGGCAGCAGTCGTGGACCCAGCAGAGGATGCGGTCACACAAGAAGACATTGAGATTACCTTGTAGGATAAGGAATTGCGACTGTTGAACTTGCTCAAAAACATTCGATGTAATTTGAAAAATCGGCCTTAAGACCGATGCAAGAAAAACTCAAACAGGTTATACTGTATTCAATCCTAAATATTTTTCATAATCTCCTGGAACGCCTCAGCCCGCAAGAGCTGGGGTTTTCTGTTGTGTGAGAAACACAAAATCGCTTGCTATACTACGCATAACAAG
>CAUTON010000109.1:0-4298 GCA_963539895.1 uncultured Streptococcus sp.
TCTGCTCGCTCTTTTGTTTCTAGGCTCACACCGAAAACGATTATCAATCGTTTTCGTCATCCATACTCAGCACACTCAGGAAGGCTTCTTGTGGCACTTCGACGGAGCCGATGGCTTTCATGCGTTTCTTACCGGCTTTTTGTTTCTCAAGGAGTTTGCGTTTACGAGAAACGTCACCACCATAACATTTGGCAAGAACGTTTTTACGGAGAGCCTTGATGTCTGTACGAGCCACAATTTTGTGACCGATAGCCGCTTGGATAGGCACTTCAAACTGTTGACGTGGAATAATTTTCTTGAGTTTATCCACGATTAGTTTGCCACGTTCATAAGCAAAGTCCTTGTGGACGATAAAGCTGAGCGCATCCACTTTATCTCCGTTGAGCAGGATGTCCATTTTAACCAATCGTGAACTGCGGTATTCTGAAATTTCATAGTCAAAGGACGCATAGCCACGTGTGGAGGACTTGAGCTTGTCAAAGAAGTCAAAGACAATCTCTGCCAGTGGGATTTGGTAGATGACATTGACCCGATTGTCATCGATATATTCCATGGTCACAAAGTCACCACGCTTGCGCTGGGCCAGCTCCATGACTGGTCCGACGTATTCTTGCGGCACCATGATTTGCGCCTTAACGTAGGGCTCCTCGATGCTATCAACTCGGGTCGGGTCTGGAAACTCAGACGGGTTGGACACTTCTAGCATTTCCCCATCAGTGGTATTGACATGGTAAACCACCGACGGCGCCGTCATAATCAGATCAATGTTAAATTCACGCTCCAAGCGTTCCTGAATAACGTCCATGTGGAGAAGTCCCAAGAAACCACAGCGGAAGCCAAAGCCAAGAGCTTGAGAAGTTTCAGGTTCAAATTGGAGACTGGCGTCATTGAGCTGGAGTTTTTCCAAAGCTTCCCGCAGGTCGTTGTATTTATTGGATTCAATCGGGTAGAGACCGGCAAAGACCATTGGGTTCATCTGCTTGTAGCCTGAGAGTGCTTCTGAAGCAGGATTGTCAGCCAAGGTCACGGTGTCACCGACACGGGTATCCGCAACTGTCTTGATAGAGGCTGCGATGTAGCCAACATCTCCTGTTGCAAGAAATTCACGACCAACTGCTTTTGGTGTGAAAATCCCGACTTCTGTGACATCGAAAGTCTTGCCATTGGACATCATCTGAATGGTATCACCTGGTTTTACCATACCATTGACAATACGCACCTGCAAGATGACACCACGATAAGGGTCATAGACCGAGTCGAAAATCAGTGCCTGAAGCGGAGCTTCAACATCACCAGTTGGTGCAGGCACTTTTTCAACAATCTGCTCAAGAATTTCTTCAATACCAATACCAGCTTTGGCAGAAGCGGGCACAGCTTCAGAAGCGTCTAGTCCAATGACATCTTCGATTTCAGCACGCACACGCTCAGGGTCTGCTGCTGGTAGGTCAATTTTATTGATGACCGGCAGAATTTCCAAGTCATTGTCCAAAGCCAGATAGACATTGGCCAAAGTCTGCGCCTCAATCCCTTGAGCAGCGTCGACAACCAGGATAGCCCCCTCGCAGGCAGCTAAGGACCGCGACACTTCATAAGTGAAGTCCACGTGCCCAGGCGTATCAATCAAATGAAAGATATAGGTTTCCCCATCTTTTGCCGTGTAGTTTAACTGAACCGCATTAAGCTTGATGGTAATTCCCCGCTCACGTTCTAAATCCATACTGTCTAAGAGCTGAGCCTGCATTTCCCGACTGGAAACCGTCTCTGTCGCCTCCAAAATACGGTCTGCCAATGTTGACTTTCCATGGTCAATGTGGGCAATAATGGAGAAATTCCGAATCTTCTCCTGACGTTTTTTCAAATCTTCAATCTTCATACATCAATCCTATATCTTACAATTTTTGTTACCCTTCATTATATCAAAAAAGCCGAGTTTATGCTCGACTTTTCGTTGGTGATCAAAGGATTATTCAACGGCTTCAACTGCTTTGATTTCACTTGGCACTTTTTGGTCTTCTTCATTTCTTTTAGGAGATGCAGCAAGCAGATTTAGCAGCTGTTGATACTTTTTTTCTGCTTCTTCAGAATAGCGGCGCGGAAATTTTGCCAGATAAGACTTTGCTTCTTCTTGATAGCCCAAAGTATGAGCCTGATCAATCATTTCACTATAGTAGCCTACTTTCAGCATGTCGGTTTTCGGCTTTTCCTTCATCGAAAGCAGCGCATGATAGTGTTCTTTCTCTGTCATAGCGCTGATGTTTCTATCTAGTGCTGCTTTCTCGTAAACAAAGGCCTTATCTTTGCTTTTGTTTACCATTGATATAACCGCCTCACTCAGCATTTCTAGCCCAACCGCCGTTACCACAAATGCAATAATCGCAACTAGCTTGGATTTTGTCATCAGTAAGGCAACGACAGTAGCAATGAAGGCAGCTATCCAGACGAAAATATTCCAAGCTTTCAGTAAAAATCCTGAATGACGGTCTTTGAGGTCCGTACGATTGGCAAATTCTCTCAGAAACAGCTGCTGGTAATAGAGGATATTTTCCTGATGACGTGGAAGTTTTTTCCCGGCTTTTGGATTAAAGATGAGTTTGTAGTATTCACCGTTAAACATCCGAATCTTAAGAACCAGATTAACGACTCCTTTGCGGATATGTACCCCTTGAATTTCACTTTTAGCGATAAAAGATACCTTGCTGATAGAAGTTACATCAAAAGAATTAACTTGAATGAGAGCAAAATAGTCTTCATTTTCTACAAGAATACCATAAACAACTCGGCGTCCCTGTGTTTGAGTCGTCACTGCATATTTTTTCCAGTCAAATTGAAATGCTGGATTGTTTTCATTTATCTGTTTTACTAAATTTTCGACAATTTCTTCGCTTAATACAAAAGCCACGTGACTTTCCTTTCCTATGTTTACTATTATAAAGCGGTTCTATCCATTAGAGTAGAGCGCTTTTTCACTCTCCAAACCAAAGCGCAATTTCTTTCTTGGCAGATTCTGTGGAGTCTGAACCGTGCACTACATTCAAAATACCACCGTCTTCACCCGGAGCTTGGGCAAAATCTCCGCGGATTGTACCCGGAAGAGCATCTTTTGGATTGGTCGCTCCCATCATCGTCCGCCAAGAGGAAATAACCCGATTTCCTACTAAGACACCTGCTAAGAGAGGACCGCTTGTCATATAGTCTTCAATCTCAGGAAAAAAGGGTTTACCAACCAAAGCAGCATAGTGCTCTTTCAGCAGCTCAGGCGTTGCCTGCCGTAATTCTAAGCGCTCAATCGTAAAGCCGCGGCGCTCAACCCGATGCAGAATTTCTCCGATTAAACCGCGGCTGACACCATCTGGTTTGATGATAAAAAATGTTTTTTCCATAGATAGTCTCCTTTTCTTCTATTGTAGCACAAAATTATTACGAATACAGTTGAGAACAAGTACCTATAATTATATGTCAAATCGAACGTGCTAATTTGGCAAGGAACTTATAGAGGCCTGAATAGCGGCCACGGTAATCTGTTTTCCAAGGCTTATCACGCCCAGCAAAATGGAGAAATGCCGTGTGCTCAATCACCCAGTCCAAATCCCACTCTCCACGGCTCTTCATCTGATAAATAAGGCTGTAGCGGGCATCATAGTTGTAAATTTCATCCGGAATTGAAATAACCATATCAGCGTACAAGGCATTTAAGACATCCTGGTCCGGTAAAATTAAGCGACTGCGATTTTTATCAATGTAATCCAAAATCTCTTCTCGCTTCACTACCTGCCGAATGACCGAAAGATTCATCAGCAAGACACCTGTATTGAAATACGAAGAGTCCATCTCAAAATTTTGCAAACGAAGTTTATTTACATAATCCAAAAGAAGACCGTCTTCATTATGACTGGCTGCAGCATATAATTTATCGCCCATTTCCATCTCGTACAAACCAGTAAAGTCATTAAAGCAGAGTAAATCTGCATCCAAATATAAAATTTTTTCAATGCTGTCAGGCAAAAATTCGTGTGCCAAAAGCCGGTAATAAATAGTATCAGGATAGCGGTCTGTTGTCGGAGCATCCGCAAAGGTTTCCTCTCCTACCACGACAGGATGATAGCCATAGCCCAGAGTAGCTGTAAAACGCTCGAGCTCCTGATCTTGCTTGAGTAATGTCTTTTGCAAAACATACACCTGAAAATCTTTGTGAGGCATCTGTTGCTTGATAGAATAGAGCACGACCTTAAACTGCTCTACATAGCCGTCATCAATCGAAAATAGTAAATTGATTGAGGTTGTCATCTTCTTTTTCTACA
>CAUTON010000110.1:0-4244 GCA_963539895.1 uncultured Streptococcus sp.
TTAGGAAATTTTAAGAACATGCATTAGTTAAATTAAATGGTTCTTTTCAATTAAGTTTTAACTTCTATCTGGTAAGTAAAAAGAAAAATAATAGTTTTATATAAGGCAATATCTTATTAAAAACTAAACAACATATCGAAATATCGAAAATTTTTAGATAAAATCCCTAGGTTATATTATTGTTTAGTGCACTGTTGTTGATACTCCATACCCCAATCCCACATTGAATCCAGTATGGGTTGCAGGCTTTGCCCACGCTCGGTTAGGCTATATTCAACACGAGGTGGTACTTCTGCATAAACTTTACGATTGACCAGACCTTGAGCTTCCATATCCCGTAGCTGTTTGGTTAAAACCTTCTGACTAACACTTCCAATAGATTTTTTCAATTCACCAAAGCGCATGGTACCACCTAACAAATCTCTCAAAATCAAAATCTTCCATTTGTCTCCAATTAAAGACAAGGTTGTTTCAACTGGGCAAGATGGGAGATTACTCGCATCTCGATAAGTCATGATTTCCTCCTTAGTATCTTTTTGTAACTTACTTTATATTATACTCTTTTACTGGGAAAAGACAAGAGCAAATTTTTATAAAGAAAGCCCATTTTTACTTAATAGTTTCTTAAAAGATACTATATTACTTTAAAGTGCCTACTTTTCAAATCTAACTTAAGAGTGTAAAATAAACTTAAGGTCGAGAAAGACCTCGAAAAATTTTTACATATAAGGAGACACATTATGTCAACATTAAAAGAATAAGCTATCAACTACCTCAATGCTGTATTCAACGAAAAAAACCTTGAAAAGGTGGAAACCTTCTGGGGCGACAATATGATTCAGCACAACCCAAATATGCCTAACGCCCTTGATGTGCTGCGCGAATTCATCACAGCTGAGGACAACGCTATCACTTACGAAGCAGGTATTGCTATGGAAGATGGTGACATGGTCGCAGTTCATGGTCGCTACACTAACTGGTTCGGCAAGAACATGATTGCGGTTGACTACTTCCGCGTGGTAGATGGCAAATTCATCGAACATTGGGATGTCATGCAAGAAGAAGTCCCAGCTAATCAAGTGGTCAATGGAAACACTATGTTCCCAATCAAATAAGAAAGAAGGAAACTCAATATGACACAAGTAACTATTTTTGGTAAAGGCAATATGGGCCAAGCCATCGCAGGCCAATTTGAAAAAGCAGGCCACACAGTCAACTTTGTAACAGCCCAAGAGCCAGCAAAAGAAATTGGCGATATCATCATTCTGGCAGTTCCTTACGCAGCTCTTGATAGCATCACTGTCGCTTATAAGGAAATTTTAGCTGGCAAAATCGTCATTGACATCACCAATCCAGTCAACTTTGATACCTTTGATGATCTGGTCGTTCCTGCAGATTCTTCTGCGGCAGCGCTTCTCCAAGAAAAATTACCTCAAAGTTATGTTATCAAAGGCTTTAATACTACTTTTGGTGCGACATTGGCAAGTGGAAAAGTCGCTAATCAATCGCAAACAACTGTCCTTTTGGCCTCTGACCATGAGGAAGCAAAGCAAGCTATCGCTCAATCTCTTGCAACTAGCGACCTAGCGGTCAAAGACGCAGGCAGCCTTAAACGGGCACGTGAATTGGAAGCAATGGGTTTCCTACAAATCAGCTTAGCTGCTCGTGAACAAATCACTTGGACTGGTGGATTTGCGGTTCTCAACTAAACAGAACACAGACACTATTTTACATTAAGGAGAATAACTATGGCAAACACATTCCCACCTACCTGACACACCTATAAAGCACAATTTGGCGACTTGGCTTATCATCTCAATTTTGATGCAGACGGCAAAACGATGACTTTCTCAAGCGTTGGCGATGCAGCACCTGTTGCTGAAGCAGTCGTGACCGTCACTTATACAGCTACAGAAGTGGCAGACAAAGTCTTTATGGTCACTTGGTCTGAACCAGACGGTTCAACCGTTACCCACGTAGAAGACTTCAATCAAGACATTGTCTACACCAACATTACCCTACCAGACAACAGCTTCCTTAACTACAAAGGAACCTTCACCAAATTAAGCTAAAAGGAGGAATACAATGACTACACTAATCACAGGCGTTACAGGTGGACTCGGTGCTGCCATCTTGGAAAACCTTTCAAAATCTGTACCAGCTTCAGACATTGCCGTTTTAGTCCGTTCTGCAGAAAAAGGACAAGTGTTTAAGGAAGCAGGCTATGATGTGCGGATTGGAGACTACTCTGATCAGTCAGTCTTAGAAAATGCCTTTGCTGAGATTGAGACACTGATGTTTGTTTCTGGTGCCCCAGGTCAAGCCACCCCTCGTGAAGTACAGCATCAAAATGTTATCGCTGCAGCCAAGATGGCTGGCGTCAAAAACATTGTCTACACCAGTATAACCCGTGCGGATACTTCCGCAGCGGTTCTAGCCCCTGACCACAAGGCGACTGAAATTGCCCTCAAAGCTTCTGGTCTCAATGTCAAGGTCCTCCGCAACAATTGGTACGTGGAAAATGAAATGGCAACTGTTCGTGCAGCTCTCGCCGGTCAGCCCTTTGTCCACGCTGGTGGAAAAGGCAAGGTTGGTTGGGCAGCTCGCCGTGACTACGCTGAAGCGGCAGCGCATGCACTGACGCAAGACTTTGACGGCTACCAAGTCTATGAATTGGCTGGAAAAGCTGTGACCTATGCTGACTTTGCTAAGGCTGCTCAGGCAGCGACTGGTAAAAACTTCCAAGTCCTCTCCGTTAGCCTCGAAGACTACCAAAAAGGCTTGGCTAAAGCTGGACTTCCTAAGGAAGCTATCTTTGTCCTCTCAGCCATCCAAGCAGACATCGCAGATGGTCAATTGGATATTGCTGACAGCGACTTGGAAAACCTGCTCGGTCACCCACAAACTGACCTAGTAACTGCCATTAAAGAATTGCTATAAAAGTCAAGACAGACTTGCGTCTGTCTTTAAGTTTTGAAAGGAACATCCTATGACCTATACATATAACTCCCAAATCCGCCTATCTACAGTCAAGCTCTACGTATCTGATTTGGCTCAGATGACAGATTTTTACACCCACTATATTGGGCTGACTGTTCTGGAAGAAAGTGAAAATAGCGTTTCGCTAACAGTTGATGGTAAGGAAGCTATCTTAATCTTTGAAAAGACTGACCTGCCACAGGAAAACAACTATGGTCTTTACCATACAGCAATTTTAGTCCCTACTCGGAATCATTTGGGATTAGCACTACGGCATCTCCTAGTCAATCAAGTTCCTCTGACTGGCGCAGCCGACCATGGTTACAGTGAAGCTATTTACCTTGACGATCCAGAAGGGAATGGCATTGAGATTTATCGCGATAAGCCCATGAGTCAGTGGGATATTCGTGAAGACGGAACCATTCCTGGTGTGACTGAGGAGATGGACGCGCAGTCCATGCTGGATAACCTAACCAATATTCCTGAAATCTACACATTACCATCTGAGACAGTCATTGGCCATGTTCATCTTAGTGTCAAGGATGCAACAGCTTCATCCAAACTTTATCAAAAGGTCTTTAATTTAGCGGATAAATTCTCTCTTCCCTCAGCTTCCTGGATTGCCTCAGGCGACTATCATCACCAACTAGCCTTTAACCAATGGGCAGGGCCAAAACTAGCTAAGCGTAAGGAGAAACGCCCTGGCTTGGCCTACTTAACTATTGAATATTCTAATCAAAATCTGTATCAAGTCGCTATCAAGAAAGCAAGATTACTCGGTATGTCTGTTATTGAGGAAACAAAGAAGCATACTCTTGTTCAAGATTCTGATGGTATTCTAACTAAGATTATATTTGCCGAAGAACTACAATCATAAAGACATGAAAGCTTTGAAAATAGGATTGATAATATCTAGGGGATAGAGATAGAAACGTAAAAACTATCTGTCCCACTATCTTTCTGCCAGAATACTCTTAAAACTTTGACTTTTCTAACTAAAAAAGTATTTCATTGTCATTTTTTAAGAAAACTTGTTATACTATAGTCATTCCAAAAATAACTTTTATTTTTAATTCCCTAAAAGTGGTCGCAAATCTGTGGCCACTTTTCCCTTTGTCAAGAAACTTAAAAAGAACTTAGCATTTCTGCTAGAAGATTATGCTATAATAATCAAATATCATTCCACAGAGATATAAACTAGAAGAACTGGAGAGAATACTAAATGACTGAACAAGAGCAAGTCAAACGAATCATTGACAAATATA
>CAUTON010000111.1:0-4237 GCA_963539895.1 uncultured Streptococcus sp.
TAATAGAATAAAACCAGATTAAAAGCCAGCTTTGAGAGCTGGCTTTTTGAAAACTATGATATATGAGTCAGTTTTAATAAGGATAAATATAGGTCAACGTACCAGTTGATGCTTGGGGGTTGAACCAACCACGGTAGTTATCAATCCACTGGTTGCCAGCGTAGTTGGCTTCCAGAACCTGAATGCTGGTATCACTTTGAACATCTGAAACATAGGCTACGTGGCCGTAGGCCCCGTCATCCCAGACAGCAATGGCACCAACTACTGGTGTTGTCCCAGTTTGGTAGCCTTCGCGAGCTGCATTAGCTGCCCAATCAGCAGCGTTGCCCCACCAATCGCCAGCCCAACCGGTCAGTTTTTGGACTGCCCAGGTACATTGGCCAACTGGATAATTGATTCCCGGTTCATAAGTCAATCCATCAATGTAATAATCATCATTTGTATCTGTGGTAGGTTCGGTCGCTGTCGCTACACTTGCTATCGTTGTGCTGACAGGTACCGTCAAGACTTGACCTGGAATGATGGTGGTGTAAATGCTAAGGCCATTTTGACTAGCTAGAGTCTGCGCGTCTAAGCCGTAAATAGCTCCAATACTAGAGAAGGAATCCCCATACTGAACGGTATAGGTGCTGCTAGCAGTTGTCACTGCTGCCGTTGGCTCCACATACACATCGCCCACTTCTAGGAAATCACCAGGATTGATAGTGTCATAAATACTCATCCCATTGTTTGCTGCTAGGTCATAGGCACTGATGCCATAAGTTTGTGCGATAGAGAAAAAGGATTCTCCCGCTTGAACCTGATGGCTGTCTGCGAGGACTGTCTGTCCGTAAAAACCTGCTCCCAAAAGAACTGCAGCCGCAACCGCCTTCCCTACACTACTTTTCATTTTCTTTTCTCCTTCGAATTTAAGGTAGATACAGTATAGCAGGAGAAAATGACAACTTTAAGTTTACAATGTTAAAGTTGTATGAACAAAAGATTACACTTTCTTATCAAAAAAGCAACCTCAAAGTGTTCCCTTACAGATTTTCTTCGATGCAATCTCGTAATTCACGCCTTTTAGCAATCCAAAGTGGGCGGTTATCATAGTGGTAGGTGCGGTTAGTGAGGAAAATGGCGGCTTTTTGCGCCTTGCGATTGACCATAATGAAGGGCCCAGTGTAGCCTGTGTGGTCTAGCCAGTCATGCTTCTCAATGTTCCAAACGATAGAGCGTGGTTTAGACCGACTAAGATTGGTAGTCAGGTCTGCGGCAAAATCGTCTGTAAGATAATGGTCTAAAAAGGTTTCTAAGTCCTTGATGGTGGAAAAGAGGCCTGCAGAGCCGCAGTGCGTGCCCAATACTTTTGCCTTGGGATCATGGACTAGACCTGCTGGGATTCCCTTGACCGTTGGGACAGCGTCAGCGACTGGACCAAATGAGGTCTCTGTCATCCCCCAGAAGTCGAAGACCCTGGTCTGAAGAATCGTCTCCAACTCCTCCTGCAAAATTTCTTCCAAAAGAAAACCAAGGAGAATCAAGTTGATATCCGTGTAATGAAAAGTCTTGTCATCCGTCACTGTGATAGAGAGAATGGCCGCCTTGAGTCCAGCAAAATTCAGCTCGTCACGACCAGGAATATAAGGATCAATCCCTGTCGTATGCGTCACCAGCTGACGAATGGTCACAGTCGGGTCTTGAAAGGCAGGGTAGTAAAATTGCAAGGTCTGGTCCAATTCCAGCCCACCATCTTGGATAAGCTTGATGAGGACTGTCCCTACTCCGAGCACCTTCGAAACCGAAGCGACGTCATAGGTCAGACCAGGAACGGTCGCGACACCGTCCTCGCTCTCACCAAAGTAGGCTTCTTGCCATTTGCCATTCGAAAAAAAGGCGAGACTGGCACCAGGATAGAGGCCAGCAGCTATCTGCTCCTCGATTTTTTGATAAATATTTTCAATCATTTTTCAAACCAAAGGTCGAGTTTATTAGGATCTGAGGTCTGTAAGAAAGTTTCTTTCTTGTCCTTGAAGAAATGGCCTGCTAACTGCTGCTCCAGCTCTGCCCAGTCGAAACTGCTATCCACCGAAAAGCGTAAACTGTCCAAATCCCATGTCGTTTCTGGGTCAGCTTGCAAGTCTGGACCTTCTGCTGCTTGGAAAGTTAGAACGGTTTGCTCAGGCAAGAGGGCTGCATAAAACTCTTCAGTCTCAGCTAGTTTTTCCGTATTGATGACAATTTGCTCAATCGTAAAGCGACTTAATTTCTCAAAGCCATCTAAGCTGGTAAAGTCTGCTGGGCCAGCAATCTCCACTAGATCAGACACATTTTCTTCCGCATGGAGGAGAAAATGGTCATTTTCAGGTGAGATAGCTTCAAAAGCGTAGCCCTTTTTCCCCTGATAGAGTTTGCTATAGTGACTACCACGTGCGAGCAGGCTTTCGATTTCTGCGGGATTATCAACTTTAATCGTTACTTTTTCCAGTTTTTTCGGCCCCTCTACAGCTTGAGCTCGCATGCTGGGTGTCTCAACTAGGACAAATTTAATCCCAGAATCGGTTGTGTCGCCCATGAGAACAAAGGCGTTTTCTTCTCGCTTGCTTTTAAAACCTAAGTTTTCCTCGAAAAAGGTTTGATTGATGCGACGATTATTCATCCGTAGGGCGGGTACGATAGTTTTATCTTTGAGCATGGACTCTCTCCTCTTGTTCTAAAACCTTTACTAGACAATTCGTTTTCGTTGAATGAAAAGGCTATACCTTTCTATTTTAATGAATTTCATCACATTTGACAAACGATTATGTGGAAATTGGTAAAATTTGGGCAGAAGAAAAAAGCCGGGCTGAGCCCGACTCTGAAAATGTTGATTATCCGAAAACTACTTTATACAAAGCAACTGCAGCGATACCTGCAAGGATTGGTGCGACAACTGGTACCCAAGCATACCACCATTTTGAATCGCCTTTGTGCTCACCGAGGACGCTGGTTGGCAAGAGCCAGTGAACAATACGAGGTCCCAAGTCACGCGCTGGGTTGAGGGCAGGTCCAGTAGGGCCACCAAAGGCTGCGACCAAGGCCATTACGAGGAAACCAAGTGCTAGGTGGGCAATGCCTTTACCAGCTGCTTGATAAGGAAGCATATTCATGATATTCGCTGAATCTGTAATATCTGTGCCTTGTGCACTGAGGTAACTTGATAATTCAGCACCAAAGTAGTTGCGAGTCATGGCTATTGCGCTAAAGAAGAGGATAAATGAACCGATGAACTCGTTGATAAAACCATTGATCCAAGAAGCTATGCGGGTTGCTTCTGTGCCATCATCCACTGCTGCTGTTGTGGAGAATGGTGCAAGGATACGGTTTGCATCATCTGTTTTGGCAAAGTAAGGTTGGTAGGCTGCTACCACCATCAATTGACCAAACATGGCACCCAAGATTTGTGCGACCAAGTACATTGGTACTTGTGCCCAATCAAAGTAGCCTGAGATAGCCAATGCAAGGGTGAAGGCAGGGTTGATGTGGTTGCCTGACACATTCCCAAACATAAGTGCTGGTATCATAACCGCCATCCCATAACCAATTGCGATGATGACCCAACCTGAGTTGTGGCCTTTTGTGCCTTTCAGTTCTACGTTAGCGACTGATCCATTCCCGATCATGACAAGCAGGGCTGTTGCCATGAATTCCGTCAAATACTTGACGCCTACAGTTACATCCATTTGAGTTTTTTCCTCCAAATATTTTTCTAGACAATCTATTGTATCAACTCTAGAAAGGCTTGTAAAGGAAATTTCCTCTTTAGAAAGCATGTATGCGTTTTACAGGTTAATATTCTTCAAAATGGGTGTAGAGATGGCGAAGGGCCTCAATTTCTGTCTGAATGCCTTGACCAATCGTGGTATCTTTGACCAGTATCCGATGGCTAGCTTCTTCCACGAGCCGCTGGGTCGAAATGATTTCACAGCCACCATCTAGCACGTCTTCCACACAGGTAAAGGGTTGGTGGGCAACTATCTGCAGGCCGTAGCTATTGGATACGAGAGTATAGCCTGCTATGCCTGTTTTTTTCTGGTAGCCTTTGGCCATGCCGCCATCGATGACTAGCATACTGCCACCTGCCTTGATGGGACTTTCTCCCCGTTTTTCCTTGACAGGGGTGTGGCCATTGACAATATGGCTTTGGGCTCCTAAGCCAAATTCTTCTAAGAACCTGTATTCACAAAAAATGTTAAACTAAAGATATGACAAGAAAACC
>CAUTON010000112.1:0-3960 GCA_963539895.1 uncultured Streptococcus sp.
AAGCCAGGCTTGAATGGTTTTGACAGCTACGTCACTGCCGACTTGGCAATGTTCTTGACCACCTGTTTCTTCTGTGAAAAGATAGCTTTCTACACTGGCAGCTGACACTAATTTCTTTTGGATGAGTGCAAGACGTTTAGCTGGGACATACTGGTCATTTTCCCCAGCCAGCAATAAAACATTCTGGTCAATCAGGTGTTCAATCCCTCGCATGGTGTGTTTTTCAATGGTTTTTAGTAAATCATATGGCGTCTCAGCTCCTATAATGTCCATGCCTCGACTGATTTTCCAAGACACATCCAGATCTTTAGCCATCATCTGCCTAAGAATAGCATTGAGCAGCCTCTTCTGTCTAGTAAGGGTCAAGAGGTGCAGCCCCATATTTTGGTACCAAGCTAAATCAATTGTTAAGGCATCCATTCCCTGATAGAAAATATCATAAGCGATGACTTTCTTGATTCGTTTCTCAAAGGCCGCAGCCCGCATGACAAAGTATCCACCCCAAGACAAGCCCATAGCAGTCACTCCATCCAGCTGAAAATAATCTAAAACAGCTGAAACAGGCTGCTCAAAATCATGTCTAAACAATAAAGTATTTTCTTGAAAAAGTACATTTCCCTGCCCAGGACCATCAAAAATTGTCAGATTGTACCCTAAATCTTTGAAAGCCATCATCCACAACATGAGCTCCTCTAGGTTACTATCATACCCACCCATGATGAGCAACTCTTTTTTAGCATCGGGACGGCTGAGTCGGGCAGCTGGGAAAGTACTCCCTTCAAAAGGAATATCATAACGCTCATAGCCCAAGTCATAGGCTTTGTAAAAATTCCGCAATCGTGCTTCTTGGATGAGACGCCAATCAGGTGAATCCTTTAGCACGTAGAAAGACGCCACTTGAAAATAGGACGCAGCCAGCTTATACTCATGTGACGCTTCTTTTTCAAAGGCTTTTTTCTTCCAAGCCTGATTCCAAGAAGGAATGTCCACTAATTGAGGCAAAATTTCTTTCAAATCCTCTTGAAAAATGGGGTTCTCCACCCATCCTGAAAATGTACGATTGAGTTGTAGGTCAAATTGTCGGTTCCCTGTGTACGTTACAAACATAATTTTCCTCCTTTTTCCATATTTTACGGGAAATACAGTTGACAAACCAGACCCATTTTTCTACAATGTGTAGGAAATCAAACACGAAGTTCGATAATGTCTACTAAGCTACAAAATAGAAAGAACTGCCATGACAAAAGACCCACGCATCATCAAAAGCCAACGAGACATACAAGCTGCATTTATCACCCTTCTCAATCAGAAAGACTTCACAGCCATTACTATCCAAGATATTTGCAACGAGGCATTGATTAGTCGTTCGACTTTTTACAGCCACTATCTGGATAAATACGACCTCTTGGAGCAAATTATTGATAAGACGCTGATTAACTTTGAAATGCTCTTTCAGGAAAAATACGATGTGAACACTTCACCCGCCTATTTCCACACCTTTCTAGAGGATATTTATCAGCTTTACCAAGAGCAAAGAGAACTCCTAACCGCCTTGATTCGGACTCCCTTTCCCGAACAGGCTAGCTTTAGCATCCGCTTCAAAGGCTTGTGCCGAGATTACGCCCAGCTTCTTCTAACTGGCCTTGCGCAACCTAGCTACCCCACAGAACTCTTGACCAACCTTTTTACCGAAAATATCTTTTGTCTGATGACATGGACACTGGAACACGGCCCATCTGAGCAGGTAACACAACTGGCAAAAGACTTGCATAGACACTTTTTGGAATTGATTGACAGTACAAAATAACCCCGCTCATATTGAACGAGGTTATTTGATTATTTATCACCCTTATTACGGATGACAAAGCCAGTTTTCTTTTCGCTGGAAGTGTTTTTGTGAGGTTTTTTATTGTCCTGACGGCGGTTGTCCTTTTTGAACTTGTCGTCACGGCGTTTGAAGTCACGGTCGCCACGCTTGCGGTCGCCTCGGTAGCCACCACGACGATTGTCACGGTCGCCACGGTCATTGCGACCACGGCCACCCTTGCCTTTGAAGCCACCACCTGATGGTTTAAATGGCAATGGTTTCTCGCGGGCAATTTCCACTTCTGGCAGGCTATCTGGGTCTTGGACTGTCAAGGTCAAGATGTACATAGCCAACTCTTCTGGAGAAAATTCCGCTGCCAACTCACGTGCATCCTTGCCAAATTTCTCAAAGTTGCTACGGATAGACTCGTCTGCGAAATCACGTTCTATCTTCTTAAGAGCTACCTTTTTCTTAGCCTGGAAGGCCTCTTCAGCTGATGCTGGCTTAAGTCCCTTCATGCGCTTCTTGGTTGTGTTTTCGATGATGGCCAGGTAGCCCATTTCATTTGGAGAAACAAAGGTAATAGACTGACCAGTCTGACCCGCACGGCCAGTACGGCCGATACGGTGAACGTAGCTTTCAGCTTCCTGTGGGATATCGTAGTTGTAGACATGGGTCACACCAGAGATATCCAGACCACGGGCTGCGACGTCCGTTGCCACCAGGACATCCAGATTTCCATTTTTAAAGTCGCGCAGGACACGCAGGCGCTTGCCTTGGTCCAGGTCTCCGTGGATGCCTTCCGCACGGAAACCACGAATTTTGAGGCCACGAGTCAACTCATCGACACGGCGCTTGGTCCGACCAAAGACGATGGAGAGCTCTGGCTGGTCCACATCCATGAGACGGGTCATGGTGTCGAACTTTTCATTTTCCTTCACACGGATATAATACTGGTCGACCAGGTCAGTGGTCAGCTCTTTGGCAGCGATTTTGACATGCTCAGGCTCTTTCATAAACTTGACACCGATGCGCTTGATGGCATCCGGCATAGTCGCAGAAAAGAGGAGGGTCTGGCGCTCAGCTGGCACCTGCTCGATGATGGCTTCGATATCATCCAAGAAGCCCATGTTGAGCATTTCATCTGCTTCGTCCAGAATCAAGGTTTCCACATTTTGCAGCTTGAGGGCTTTTCGTTTAATGAGGTCTAGTAAGCGACCAGGTGTCCCGACCACGATGTGGGCACCGGAACGGAGTGCCTTGATTTGTTTCTCGATAGAAGATCCACCGTAAACTGAGCGGACCTTGACACCTTTTGCGCGCCCAAAGCGGAAGAGTTCTTCTTGGGACTGCACCGCAAGTTCTCGCGTTGGCGCAATGACAAGAGCTTGAACAAATTGGTTATCTGTATCAATCTTTTCGATGGTGGGAAAGCCAAAGGCTGCGGTTTTACCGGTACCTGTCTGTGCTTGACCAATCACATCTTTTCCAGCCATAGCCAAGGGAATGGTCTCCGCTTGGATGGGGGAGGCTTCTGTAAAGCCAGCTTTTTCGATTTCTGCCATCAACTCGGCTGATAGGTTCATTTCAGTAAATTTCACTAGTTTTCCTTTTCTAAAAGACAGTGCGAAGCTGCCTTATCAAACTTTTATTTTTGTCGTTTTTAGCAACCTATCTAGTGTAACACAAAGGAGGAGGAAAAGACAGACTTGACCTCTCAAACTTGAAATAACACGTTTTCATATTTTTTCAAAAAGAATTTTGGAGTGACGACCAGGCTGAAACGAGGTCCTCGAGAAAATAAGGAATTGCACAAAACGAAATACCCAGCACTTTCGCACTGGATATTTCTGGAGATTTTGCGGTGCTTGTTGGGACTTTAGTCCCTTTACAAGCAGCCATGCAAGGCTGTCCCAAGAATGAACGCCAGGCGTGAAATGATTGGCTGACAGCTACTGCTATGAAAAAGAATGATTGTTCAAATAAAAAGAAATACCCAGTTATATCAACTGAGTATTCCTTGGAGATTTATGATACGTCGCCGTTTGACACGAAGTGAATTACGGAGACGGATCAACACACAAAATTCACTAATTAAACAAAACGAAATACCCAGCACTTTCGCACTGGATATTTCTGGAGATTTTGCGGTG
>CAUTON010000113.1:0-3871 GCA_963539895.1 uncultured Streptococcus sp.
CCAGCTAAGGAGCGATCCTTCTCTTTCAAAATTCGCTCAACTTGGTCAACTGGCATTCGCTTATTGCCAATTTTAAGCAGGGTTCCCACCATGTTTCGGACTTGCTTGTAGAGAAAGCCGTTCCCCGAGAAGGTAAAGGTGTAGAGACTCTTCGCCTCGTCATAGACGACTCTGGCCTCTGTGATAGTCCGCACCTTATTTTCTACCGAAGTTCCTGATGCTGTAAAACCTGTGAAATCATGGGTGCCAACTAGCTGGACGATAGCTTGCTCCATTCGTTCTAAGTCCAGCTCATAGGGAAAAAATGTGGCGTAGTGACGTATCATCGGATTTTTTGGACGACCGTTGTCGACAAGAAATTCGTAGGTTTTCGAGTGTTTGGCATAGCGGCAGTGAAAATCGTCTGCCACCCGCTCCACACTGATAAAATCAATATCCTCTGGAGTTTGCGTATCTAGGGCAAAACGAAGTTTTTCCACATCACGCGCTTGAGGCAGGTCAAAATGGATGACTTGACCATAAGCATGTACTCCCGCATCAGTCCGCCCTGCACCATGCACCGCCACAAACTGTCCTCTATTTAATCTCAAAATAACTTTTTCAATTTCTTCCTGAACAGTTCTAGCATGAGGCTGGCGTTGAAAACCAGAAAAAGCAAAACCGTCATATGAAATGATTGCTTTATAACGTGTCATACTGTCATTTTAATGAAAGACTTACTGCTAATCAATAGAAAAAACAAGCTTCTGTACTAGCACACTTACACTCATGTACAGCAAGTAAAAGATAATCATAAAACAGCCCCATTTTCACCCTTTTAAGGTATAATAATGCTTAGAAACAAGGAGGACTCACGTGAATAACTACGACTTAACGGAACAAGAGCTAGAAACCTACCAGCACGTCCTCAACCATTTTAAGGAAAAGCGCGTCCGCTTGACCCAAACACGTAAAGCTGTCCTCGCCTTTCTCATTCACAGCTCAGACCATCCTAGTGCCGAGATGATTTATCAATCCCTTGTCGCCGACTTCCCCAAGCTGAGCCTAGCGACTGTTTATAATAATCTCAAATTTTTGCTGGATGCAGGTTTTATAACTGAAATTAAACGGAGTAATGATACAACCATTTATTATGACTTTATGGGTCATGACCATCTCAATATCATCTGTGAAAAGTGTGGGAAAATTACTGATTTAGAAATTGATTTACCTTCTTTTGAAAGTATCGCCCAGCAACAAACTGGCTACTCAGTGACCAAAGAACTAATTACCATCTATGGAATCTGTCCAGAATGTACAAAAAATCTGCCAGTTAGTTAATTGGCAGATTTTTTCGTAGATAAATTCTTACTCATGAGCTCAAAAGTTTCACTAGACCGTTGCTCGTGCAGTGTTTTTTCACACTTGCACCTAAAACGGTCCAGCGGGCTCCTCTTCGCTCTGTAATTTCAAAGTTCAGGGGCTGAAAGGTTCCACTGGATTGCCGTTCGTTTTCCAATTTCTAGACTCACGGGCTAAAACAGTCCACTGGACTACCCTTCGCTCTGTAATTTCAAGGTTCAGGGGCTGAAAAGCTCTGCTGAACTTAGGCTTATGCTCGCTTTCGCGTTTCTTGGCTCGCACCTAAAACAACCCACTGGGTTGTTTTACTCCTCAAAGGCTTCTTTCATTTTATCGAAAAAGCCTTTTTTCTGTGGTTTAACAGAGATATTGCCAGCCGCTGCAAATGCACGCAGCGCTTCTTTTTGTCGCTCATTGAGGCTAGTTGGAGTGACAACATTGACAGTGACGTATTGATCCCCCATACTGCCATTGCGCAAGCTCGGAGCTCCTTTGCCTTTTAAGCGGAATTTTTTCCCTGTCTGAGTCCCTTCTGGAATCACCAAATCCACATCTCCGTGCACAGTTGGTACATGGACTGTATCTCCCAGTGCTGCTTGAACAAAATTCAAGTCGAGTTTGTAATGAATGGTCGTGCCTTGGCGCTCAAAGATTTTCGAGGCTTGCACTTGAACAATGACAAACAAATCCCCATAAGGGCCACCATTGAAGCCAGCTTCCCCTTGACCTGATAGACGAATCTGTTGACCAGTTTCCACACCAGCAGGAATTTTTACAGTTACTGTGTGAGCTTGTTTCTCATGACCAGTACCACGGCAGGTTGTACATGGGTCTTTGATTTCTTTACCAGTACCATGACACACATCACAGGTCACTTGACGGCGCATGGTTCCAAGGGGAGTCTGCGTATCTACATTGATAACACCTGACCCATGACAACGGCTGCAGGTAACAGGGCTTGTGCCTGGTTTGCAGCCTGTTCCGGTACAGGTATGACAAGTTGCTTCTCGATTGTAGCTGACCTCTTTTTCAGTTCCAAATACAGCTTCCTCAAATTTCAGCTGGACACGGTATTGCAGGTCATCACCTTGGCGAGGAGCATTTGGATTGCGGGCAGCTCCGCCGCCACCAAAGAAACTGGAGAAGATGTCTTCAAAGCCACCAAAACCACCTGCTCCGCTGAAACCATCAAAACCGCCGCCGCCAAAGCCGCCTTGCGCTCCGGCCGTGCCATACTGGTCATAAGCAGCACGCTTTTGCTCGTCACTCAGAGTTTCATAAGCTTCCTGGACTTCTTTGTATTTTTCTTCTGCCCCTGGCTCTTTGTTGATATCTGGGTGATATTTTTTTGATAGTTTACGATAAGCTTTTTTTATTTCGTCCTGAGAGGCGTTTTTGGAAACACCCAGACGATCGTAAAATTCAGTATTGTTCATGCAAGATACTAAGAGCGAACAGAAAGCGACTGAAATTTAGGAAACCGACAAGAAATCCTGATTTCTTAGGAGGTTTATCTAATTTCCAAGCTTTCCGCTCGAGTTCAATTTCTCGAACGCTCTTTGTTCCTTTCTATAATTTTCATGTAAATCTTTAGAGGGTGTTTTCTATACTCTGCTTCACTTGATCAAACTCTTCATCTGATAGAGTAAATATCAAATCCTCTTCAGCATACCCGTTCTGTTCTTTAAAATAGTTGTCTGTATTCTCTGCCAACCCTAGACTTAGAATCACTTTCCTTGCAAACTCTTGATGTGCAAAACCGATAGCCGTAATGATTTGTTTATCTTGGACAAGAACTTTCGGTTGGAAATTTTCACGTGGAAGAAATTCAAAATAGTCAAAGAAGTTTTGCCAAATTCCACCTGTATATTTCGTGTCGTTCAACAAGCCTGCCTTCGCCAATAAAAGGGGCGCTGAAGAAATGGCTGCAATTAGGATATCTTGCTCATCAAGACTTCTCAAAAATGAGATCAATTTCTTATCTTGTAGAGCAGGCCCTATATTTACCATTCCTGGCAAAATCACACAAGAATAATCTTCTATACGTATTTGATCCAATGTTTTTGTAGGTTGGCAAGGCAAACCATCCTCAGATATAACTATCGAATAATCTGAAGCTACATAATCAATCGTTACGCCAAAAGATAGAGCTAAAGTACTCGTTAAAGTGGTTATCTCATAAAGAGAAAAATTAGGATAAATAATACAAAGTACTTTTTTCATACGCAACATCCTCTATTTTACCGAAAAACAGAGGCTGGGTTGCAACCTCTGAATGTGTACCATATTTGCAAGTTAAATTGAGCACTACCTAAAATCCTAGTGGACAAGATAAATTTCCTTATGTGCGAGCCCACACTTTTTTAGTCTGCAAATCATAACCACTCGCTTTTAGTTTTCTAGGTTCAGGGGCTAAAAACGTTCAGTGAACTTAAACCATTCGCTTCGAATCTCTATGCTCACGGGCTAAAACAATCCCCCGGATTGTTTTACTTCTCCGTAAACTCGCCGTCTACGACATCGTCGCCTG
>CAUTON010000114.1:0-3868 GCA_963539895.1 uncultured Streptococcus sp.
TATCTCTCCCTCTCCCCTTTGATAATCTGGCAGAAGCGGTGGGTGAAGAGGGCAGTCATGCCCCAGAGGGTTTCGGGGGTCAGGTCATAAAAAGGGATTTTGCGGCCGTAGCCGGTAAAGGCATAATCCTGACCATTTGGAATTTTTTCATAGGGGAAATTGGTTTCAGGTTTGACATCATTATGGAGCTGATAGTAAGTAGGAGACGTGGCTAGCAGTTCATCCAGCGGGATGGTAAAGAGATGGTCTACCTCCTCATTGGGCTTGATAGTCAGCCAGTCTTCGATATGGATCTGACCGACAAAGCAATGAATGGTCCGCTTGCCATGAACTAGGTAATCAATCTCACCCAGAATTTCAATCTGCTCAGGAGTTATCAGCAGCTCCTCACAGGTCTCCCGTACAGCGGCAGCCTCAAAACTTTCTCCCTCTTCCACGCGCCCGCCTGGAAAGGAAACTTCACCAGGCTGGGAAATGGACTGACTGCGCACCTGATAGAGGACTTGCCAACTCTCAGTCGCTTTTTCATAGACCAAAGGCAACAGGACAGCATATTGCTTGTGCTCTTCTAAGGGCCTGGGACTGTATTCACGTAACTTGTCTTTAATAGATGAAATCATTCTGGTATCTCTTTCTAGCGGGGCTTTTACCCTATCTTACTCAAGATAGCCTCAAAGGTCAAGTTTTGTTACTTTTCGTAGCCCATTTTTGAAAAATTTTGGAAAAAAAGATAGACTAGAGAAAATGAAGAAAGGCGGGACCCCGTCCCGAGTGAATCCCATGTCTACATTCCAAGAAGCTGTCGCGCAATTCGAAGCCATCACCGTGGCTGACGCCTACGCTCGCATCGAGTCCGAGGAGAAATTTGTCCTCTTTATCGGCCGTCCTACCTGCCCATACTGCCAACGTTTCGCCCCAAAATTGGCTCAAGCAGCTAGCGAAATCGCGGCTAAGGTAGCCTTCATCAACAGCGAAGATACTAGCCAGTTGGCTGACATTCAGGCCTTCCGCAACCGCTACGGTATCGCTACGGTACCAGGCCTCTTTGTCGCTGAAAATGGTGCAGCCAAGGTTGTTTGTGATTCGTCATTGGCTGTCGAAGACATTATCGACTTTATCACACGATAAGAGAAGAGAGGGCAGCAGGCCCTTTTCTTTATGGTATAATACTTGAAAAGGAGGTATGTATGCAGGATTACCAAGCTTTTTATGAGAAAATCAGTGGTTTTGTGATGCGCATGCCGCATGGAGTTGTCCTCCTAAATGCTTTCAATCGCTTTATTGTCATTTTTTTTGTGGCAATTTATCCAGTCGCCTTCATCTACTTATTTTTTGTGGACAGAATACGCTTTTGTCTGAGTCTGTCCATCATCGGGGGGAGTTTTGTCCTTGTCAGTCTTCTGCGTAAGTTGATTGATAGCCCGAGACCTTACGAAAACTGGGACATCACGCCTTTGATTGCCAAGGACAAGAAGGGGCAGTCTTTTCCTAGTCGTCATGTGTTTTCGGCAGCGCTGATTAGTTGTTTCATCTGGCAGCTACACAGGGGACTGGGAGCCTTCTGCTTTGCTCTGGCCATCCTGTTAGCCCTCTGTCGAGTGCTCAGTGGCGTTCATTACCCCAAGGATGTACTAGCAGGCTACCTCATTGGCTGTCTGGCTGGCGCTCTCTATCTTATTATTTGAAAGGAAGAAAAATGATTACAGGTTCATGTTTATGTAAAAAAGTGTCTTATCAGGTGGCCGAATTGCAGGGGCCACTAGTGTATTGCCATTGCTCTTTTTGCCGTAAGGCGACGTCCTCTGCTTTTTCGGCAAATAGTCTCGTGAAGGCAGCGGATTTTCAGCTGGGTGCTGGCAGTCCAGACTTGGCGGTCTATGAGTCTTCCCCAGGAAAATTCCGCTATTACTGCCCAGACTGCCACAGTCAAATCTACCACACAAAAGATGACATGCCAGACCTCATCACCCTAAAACTAGGCACCATCGATAACTGTGAACAGGACTTGTCAGAGCTGCCCATCAAACATATCCATGATGAGGAAGGGTTTGCTTGGTTGGAGTATGAGCGTAGCGAGTAAATGGTGCAATCAGCCATGATAAGAAAGAAGTGTAAACCATGCCAAGCTTTTGGGAATTATTAGGCATTGAGCCGACAGTGGAGCGTAAGGAGATAGAAGAAGCCTATCTTCGACAAAAGGAGCAATTAAATCCAAAAACAGATCAAGTTGCTCTGCAACGATTAGAGACTGCTTATCAAACGGCCCTGTCTTGGCAGGCCCTGCAACCCGTACGAGGTGAAGTGGCTCACTTATCGTCTTCAATGAGTCCAATTTCTACTACTGCTAGAAGGGAGATTTTTTCTACACAACAGATTGAGGAAGAAACCAGCCAACGCCTCGAAACGTTTATGCAACTGTCTAGCGTGCTTGCTGCTGTTCGGCTTAAAAAAGAGGCGCAATATCTTAAGAAGACGGAGATTGATTCACAAAAGGAAAAAAGAGAATTACTGATACGGGCTTCACAAGTTGTGAATGAAGGCAATTTGAAGCAATTTCAGCAAGTTTTAGAGGAAGCCAAACGGCGTGGATACCTGTCAGATGTAGGTTTTCAAGCAACCTTTGCTTCTCTTGTGAAGCAACAGGATTATTCTTCATCAGAACTTCGAAAGATCCTTCAAATTGCCCGCACTTATCAGCTTATTTCATTTATTCATGTCATTGAAGAGACTTTATTTGAAAAGGAATCATCTCAACGGATTCGTGAAGAATTAGATAAGAATACAAGTAAATTTTCATTGCGATTTGTCTACTATTTTGCCCTCATTCTCATACTCATCATCTTCTTTTTTGTTTATTTATCCCATGCCAATTCAACAAAAACGACACCTACAATAAGTTCGATACCGAGCGAGGACCTTCGTACTCAGATAACTCAGCAGTCCATCAATGAGGTGATGGAAAATATAGAAGACCTCTACACACTCTCAGACACAAAAAAAGTTGAATATAGCATGACGGAAGATGCCTATTATATCGTTGATTCGTCGAGTGGTAGTCGTGTCTTACTTGAGGGGGTTACCGATGTTTATGTCCTTGATTTGGAGGAAAATGGAGAGACGAAAAAAGCCGTTGCAACGACCAAGGATGGAGAAAATTGGGAACTCTTGACAGAGACTGGAGAATCAAGAGGGAGTATCGTTGAGACAGACCCAATTAGCTATTCGACAAAAATAGTCGTGGAAAACGAATTGATCCAAACGATTGAAAAAAATGAGGAGTAGTGAGGAGACAGTACTGGATAAAAAACGCCGACCATTTGGTGGCACTCGCCATTGTAAGTCTGGGGACAATTATCGCACTCACCAGCTCCAGAGACGGATTGGCACGTTATCTGGAGCAATCTTATAGTGAGACAGGGCCAGGCTGTACTTTTATCCTTATTACAATTATTCTTACGGTTCTTCTAATATTGCTGTTTATTTGGTTAATTCTTTCTAGTTTGATTAAAAAATATTTGATCAGTAGTGGATTTTACCAAATGAGGCAGGAGTATATTCCAGGAAAGATACTAAATGTTTATGGCAAGAGAGCTGGAAAAGGCGTAACTAGGTATGAAGTTTTGATTTATACCATCGATAGAGAAATTGAATGTCCAATTAGTCTAAAAGAATTTCTCGATTTTAAAATTGGACAGCAAATGGTTGTGAGGAAAACTATTTATGCACACCAAAATCAGGATATTAGAGCAGACTATGAGTTGATGAGATAAAACCCAGCACGTGCGTGCTGGGTTTTAGTCTAGGACTTTTAGAATATCGGCTTCAATAGTGGCTAGGTCTGCAGCTTCGTCCGCGCTAGGCAAACTGA
>CAUTON010000115.1:0-3802 GCA_963539895.1 uncultured Streptococcus sp.
GCAGTCATCGCAATGATAATCAACGTTTCTACAGGCATTTGACATTCTATTCTTATGATGATCTTATCAAGCAGATGAAAAATTATCTTTATCGTTCCAATCGACTTCCTATGCAGACTTTAGGATGGAAATCTCCTATCGATATCAGAAAAGCTTTACTAGGAGCTCGCTCCTAGTAAAGCTTAACAAATAGTGATCTTCATAATAACTTTTATAGTCTCACATCATTGACAAAGGTACAAACGTTTTCTAGGATTTTAAATATGCTAAAAGAAAATACCTAATGACTTTTGCCACCAAGTATGTGATTTCATATCGCTATCGACCCAACTGCTGCTTTAACCGATAAAACCCAAGAAATATTGCAGAGCCAAGGACACCAGAGTAATGCTGACCCAGCAAGCCAGTCCCAGAAAGATGGCTTTTCTGCTGTTTTTAATCAAGCTGACCAGATTGGTCTTCAAACCAATACCAGCCATGGCCATCATGATGAAGAATTTAGACAAAGATTTCAAGGGGGTAAAGATATCCGCAGAAAGTCCCAAGCTCGTCACGATAGTCGTCAGACAGCTAGCTGCTAAAAAGAACAAGATGAAGGTCGGAAACACCTTTTTCAATGTAAAACGCTGCTGTTGCTTGTCCTTGCGAGAGCGATAGACAGCCAGTCCCAAGGTGATGGGGATGATGGCCAGCGTGCGGGTTAATTTGACCGTCACGGCCTGGTCCAAGGTCGCTGTGCCTAATCCATATAGATTGTCCCAGATAGAGGCGGCCGCTGTCACGGATGATGTGTCATTGATAGCCGTCCCAGCAAAGAGCCCAAAGGCCTCGCCTGAAGTTTGCGAGAAGCCCAACCATGTCCCCAGAGTCGGAAAGAGGATGGCAGCCAGCACGTTGAAGAGGAAAATGACCGAGATAGCCTGCGCCACTTCTTCGTCCTTGGCATCAATGACAGGTGCTGTCGCCGCAATGGCTGAGCCGCCACAAATAGACGATCCAACTCCGATTAAGGTGGCACTATTGACAGGAACATGGAGCCACTTACTCACCAAGTAAGCCACCACCAAGGACGTCAAGATGGTCGATAGGATGATGGGGAGAGACGTGAGACCAATCTCCATGACCACTTGCAGATTAAGCCCAAAGCCCAGCAAGATAACCGCGTATTGCAAGACTTTTTTCGATGAAAAAGCAATGCCCTGATCGAATCTCTGGTCTGGACGCCACTGCAAATGCAAAAACATCCCAATCAAGATCGCAAAAACAGGTCCTCCAACCACTGGCAGATAGCCTCCTAGCCACTGACTGACCAGAGCGATGACTAGGCAGAGTAGCAATCCAGGAGCAAAAGTCTTAACTTTTTCCATATTCTTCAAACCTCCTATTGATTAGCATACCTTTTTTTGGCAACAAAAGGGAGTGAAAACAGACAATCGCTAGGGACTTGACCATTTCACTCCAGATAGAGATGCAAATGAGGAAGAGAACTATGCTCAGCTTTTCACATTGTTTCCTTTGCTTCATACTGAATCTGCCACACTAGCCTCTCAGCATTTAGCGAATCTGCTCAAAGCGCAAATGTACCACAATACGATCCCCGTAGCCATTGCGCTCTAGATCGCGCTGCAGGCGATAAGAGATATAGTGCTCGGCGATGGTAATATAGCCCGCCTCAATTAGATGATGCTCTACTTGTGATTGCACCATGCTGATGGTTGGGCGCTCGGTATGGGCTTCCTCCAAGTCGAGCACGACTTTTTTGGTGACTTGGGCCAGATTTTGGCGCCAGATATCGTCAATCACATAGACAGTCTGTGCTGCCTTGAGGATGGCTTGGTAAATTTTGTCTGGATTAAACTCGACGACTTCTCCACTTCGTTTGATAACTTGCATAACGACTCCTTTCGCTGGCTGAAATGCCCTTACATACTCCTATTATCATCATAAACTGGTCAATTGTCAAGTTCTCTGGCTGAATATGGTATAATGTTGTCAGAAAAATACATAGTGAGGTAATTATGACAAACGCCATGCCAAAACGTAGCACCGTTCCTGTCCAAGAAACATGGGATACGGCTCTGATTTTCTCGACCAGCCAAGACTATCTGGATGCTCTCAAAGACTACAGCCAGCAAGTGGCGACTTTTGAAGCGACCTACAAGGGTCAGCTTACGACTCTAGCCACCATCACCGCTGCCCTGCGTGATTTCGAAGGACTGATGACCTACCAGAGTCGCCTGCTCCACTACGCCATCCTTAATTTTGATGTCGACAAGCTCAATCCAGCGGTCGCTAGCCAGTCTAATGAATTTGACTTGGTTTCTGCTCGCACGAGACCACAACTGAGCTTCTTGGAATCTGAATTAGGTCAGGCTGATGAAGCATTACTGAAAAAATTGATTGCTCAAGAGCCACAATGGACCTCCTTTATCGAAAATATCATCCGCTTCAAGCCACATCAGCTGCACCCTCTCCAAGAAGAATTGCTGGCAAACTTATCGCCTGCCTTCTCACACCCTTATACCAACTACGAAACGACAAAGTTTGAGGACATGACCTTTGATGCTTTTGAGGCCAACGGTCAAACCTATGCCAACAGCTATGTCCTCTTTGAAAATGACTATGAGCTCAGTCACGATACCGAGCTGCGCCGTAAATCAGCTGAAAGCTTCTACGCGACCCTACGCAAGTACAAAAACACGACTGCTGGTAACTACCTAGCAAACGTGAAAAATGAGCAGATTGAAGCCCGTCTACGTGGCTTTGACTCCACTATCGACTACCTGCTCTTCCAGCAGAATATCTCGCGTGACCTTTTTGACCGCCAGATTGATGTCATCATGAAGGAATTGGCTCCACACATGCGTCGCTACGTCAAATTGATGGCCAAAGCGCATGGTTTGGACAAGGTTACCCATGCGGACTTGAAGATTAGCCTGCCATCTGAGTTTAACCAACGGATTTCAATCGAAGAATCCAAGCAATTCCTCATTGACTGTCTGGGCTTCCTCGGTGAAGACTACGTCAAGATGATTGAGCGAGCTTATGACGAGCGCTGGATTGACTTTGCCCAAAATGAAGGCAAAGCGACTGGTGGTTACTGCGCGACTCTCTACGACGGACCGTCTTATATCCTCCTTTCTTGGACAGGTTTGATGAATGAAGTATTGGTATTAGCGCACGAATTGGGCCATGCTGGTCACTTCCAGCTGGCGAAAAAACAAAGTATTCTGAATTACGAGCCATCTCTTTATTTTATTGAAGCACCGTCAACTGCCAATGAAGTCCTGACCTGCAACACCCTACTCAAGCAAAATGCGGACAATCCTGGCTTCAAATCCTACCTGATTAGCGAGCTGATCAGCCGTACCTACTTCCACAACATGGTCACTCATCTGCTCGAAGCTGCCTTCCAACGCGAAGTCTACACTCGAATGGACAAAGATGAGTACATGAACGGGGACATCCTCTGCGACATCAAGCTCAACCTCCTCAAAGAATTCTGGGGTGACGAATTTGAAATCGGTGATGACGCGGGGCTCATCTGGATGCGTCAACCGCACTACTATATGGGACTCTACCCCTATACTTACTCAGCAGGTCTGACCATCGGGACTGCTATGGCGAAGCAATTGGAAGAAAAACCTGAACAAGTCGTTGAAACCTGGCTTGAAACCCTGTCACTCGGCGCAAGTCTGTCTGCTCAAGAACTTGCAAAACATGCAGGAGTGGATGTTTCTACTGACAAACCGCTGATGGATACCATTGCCTATGTCGGATCACTAGTTGATCAGCTTGAAGC
>CAUTON010000116.1:0-3787 GCA_963539895.1 uncultured Streptococcus sp.
AATAGAAAAAAGTCAGACTGCTAGTCTGACTTTTTAGTATCCCTTAATGGGGATTTATAGCTGATCTTTATTTTCATCACGGACAATCAAAATGTCGATTTTTGCGTGGCGCATGATGTATTCAGAAGATGATCCAATCAATAGTCTTTCAAAGGCGTTGAGACCAGTCGCACCTAGCATCAAGAGGTCGGCTCCAGTTTGTTTAGGAATATCGCGGGCCAAGAGCGTTTTTGGATTACCAAATTCAATGCAGATAATCACTTCTGAGATGCCAGCTTCTTTGGCGTCTTTTTCATATTCAGACAGCAACTCTTTGGCTTCAGCCTCAAGCGTTTCGTATACAGAAGCGTCGAAGGCAACGGCATTGTGGAGCGCTCGGGTATCGATGACATGGGCAATGACTAAGCGAGCTTGATTTCGTTTCGCGACATGGATGGCCTTGTGAAGGGCTAATTCTGCTCCTGTAGAGCCATCAACGGCCACCAAAATAGTGTTATAAGATTGTGTCATAGGACATCAACTCCTCTCTTATTTATATTGTAAGCCTTTTCATGAAAAAAGTAAAGTCTTTCTTGTTATTTTCTGACAATTACACTATAATAGGGGCTATAGAAATTCGAGGTAGATTCATGAAAGAATTTAACAAATCGATGAAATTGGACAATGTTGCCTACGATATCCGTGGCCCTGTCTTGGACGAGGCCAACCGAATGAGGGCAAATGGCGAAAAAATTCTGCGTCTCAATACGGGAAACCCTGCAGAATTTGGCTTTACGGCTCCAGATGAAATCATTCGGGACCTGATTATGAATGCACGGGAGAGTGAGGGCTATTCTGACTCGAAAGGACTTTTCTCAGCCCGTAAGGCAGTCATGCAATACTGCCAACTGAAGAATTTTCCCGATGTCGATGTGGATGATATCTATATGGGAAATGGGGTTTCTGAGCTGATTTCCATGTCTATGCAGGCTCTCTTGGACGACGGGGATGAGGTCTTGGTACCAATGCCAGACTATCCCCTCTGGACAGCCTGCGTCAGTCTGGGTGGTGGTCACGCGGTACACTATCTCTGCGACGAGGAAGCCAATTGGTATCCAGATTTAGATGATATTCGGTCTAAAATCACGAATCGAACCAAGGCCATTGTCGTCATCAACCCAAATAATCCGACGGGGGCCCTCTATCCAAAAGAAATTTTGGAAGGAATCGTGCAGATAGCAAGAGAAAATGGCTTGATTATCTTCGCAGATGAAATCTATGATCGCCTGGTGATGGATGGGCAAAAGCATATCGCCATCGCCAGTCTAGCGCCAGATGTCTTCTGTGTGTCCATGAATGGTCTCTCCAAATCTCACCGTGTAGCTGGCTTCCGTGTGGGCTGGATGGTCTTGTCTGGGCCAAAACGTCATGTTCGGGGCTACATTGAAGGGCTCAATATGCTGTCAAACATGCGACTATGCTCGAATGTATTGGCGCAACAAATCGTGCAAACGTCACTCGGTGGAACCCAGTCGATTGACAAGCTCTTGTTGCCAGGTGGCCGCATTTATGAACAGCGAAATTTCATCTATAACGCTATCCAAAATATTCCAGGTTTGTCAGCGATTAAGCCACAGGCCGGTCTCTACATTTTCCCGAAAATCGACCGTGAAATGTACAAAATTGACGACGACGAGCAGTTCTGTCTGGAATTTCTCAAGCAGGAAAAAATTCTTCTGGTACACGGACGAGGTTTCAACTGGAAAGATCCAGATCACTTCCGTATCGTCTATTTGCCGACTGTAGAAGAATTAGCAGAAGTTGAAGAAAAAATGACTCGTTTCTTACGTCAATATCGACGCTAATAAATGAAAGGTGGAATCTCTTCCGCCTTTTAAATTGCTCCAGAATTTAAAACAATAGAAAATTTTCTGATAATTCTTGAATGTTTACCTCAATTTTGATATAATGAAAGCAATTACAACTAAAGAGGAAAATAATGAAAACTTTATTAGAAAAAACACGAGAAATCACCTCCATCTTGAAACGCTCAGAAGAACAGTTGTCAGAAGAGTTGCCCTACAATGCCATTGCAGAGCATCTGTCGGATATCATCGACTGTAACTCCTGTATCATCAACAGCGACGGTGAGGTCTTGGGCTACTTCATGCGCTATAAGATTAACAACGACCGTGTGGAAGGGTTCTTCGTTAAAAAGCAATTTCCAGATGAATACATCAAGGCTGCGGCTCAGGTGTATGACACTCGTGCCAATTTGCCAGCCGATAGTGAATTAACTGCCATTCCAGTCGAATTACGCAGTACCTATCCTGACAGTGTCACAACTCTTGCTCCAATCCATGTGACGGGGATTCGTTTCGGCTCACTCCTTATTTGGCGTAATGATGGCCAGTTCAGCGATGATGATTTGATCCTAGTGGAAATCGCATCGACTGTGGTGGGGATTCAATTGCTCAATTTCCAACGGGAAGAAGATGAAAAGAATATTCGTGGACGCGCAGCCGTCAATATGGCTATCAATACCTTGTCTTACTCTGAGATGAAGGCAGTGTCTGCTATCCTCGACGAATTGAAGGGGACAGAAGGACAGTTGACTGCCTCTGTTATTGCAGATCGGATTGGCATCACTCGCTCTGTCATTGTCAATGCCTTGCGGAAATTGGAAAGTGCAGGGATTATCGAGAGCCGTTCTCTTGGGATGAAGGGGACTTACTTGAAGGTGCTGATTCCAGCTATTTTTGACGAAATTAAGAAAAGAGACTACTAAGCTATGACAAAAGCACTGATTTCCATCGATTATTCTTGTGATTTTGTGGCAGATGATGGGAAGCTGACAGCTGGTGCAGCGGCTCAGGCGATTGAAGACAGCATTGCCAGTGTGACTCAGCGTGCATTTGATAGAGGCGATTATATCTTCTTTGCGATTGACTGCCATGATGAGGGCGATGTCTTTCATCCAGAAACAAAATTGTTCCCGGCACACAATCTAAGAGGAACAAGCGGGCGTACTTTATACGGAAAACTAGCAGAAGTCTATGAGAATATCAAGGATGATGCGCGTGTTTTTTGGATGGATAAGCGTCATTACTCAGCCTTTTCAGGTACGGACTTGGATATCCGTCTGCGCGAGCGCCGGGTAGATACCGTGATACTGACAGGAGTACTGACCGATATCTGTGTACTTCATACCGCCATTGATGCCTATAATCTGGGATATAATATTGAAATTGCAGCAACAGCTGTGGCTTCTATCACGCCTGAACAGCACCAATTTGCTTTGCAGCATTTTAAAAATGTACTAGGAGCAAGGCTGGTTGATGACCATTTTCAGGAAATAAAAGAGTGAGTGACAGGAGTCTCTCTCAAGTCTTGGATAGGCTCTGGCAGAAGAAACGTACACAACTTTTTGAAAAACTGTAAGCCGTTCTGGCTGCAGTTTTTTGTTGTTGATACCAATAGAGAAAGCAATAAAAAATATTATGGATACCGTAGAGAAGATTATTCATTCGTCTGAGACTTTTTATGATGATTTACTGCATGATGAAAATGGACGATACAAATCATGGGAACATTGTTACACAAGTTTTTTTCATGCTCGTGGGAATACGACTGCAGATTTGGATTACTTAAGCCTTCAGCTTGCCTTTTATCTTGCTAGTTGGGGTATGTACCGTGGTTCGTCCTTTCTTTTGCAAAAAGATTATAAGGTGCATCTTCCGATTGTTCGAGAACTTCTTAAACCCCAGTATGATATCCTAATGGGCATTGACTGCAGTGAATTAAAGAA
>CAUTON010000117.1:0-3668 GCA_963539895.1 uncultured Streptococcus sp.
ACACCCAACCAGATAGATGTACAAGCCAACTCTTTGGCACGTTGGATAGCAAAGTCCATGAGAAGAGTCCCAAAACCTTGTCGCTTCTGATCAGGATGGACATAAATCCGTTGAACCTCCATCGTATCTTCGACCACAAACTCAGTCTGAGCAGAGCCAATATTGACTTTGATATAGCCAACCGGCTGCTCTTCATCTTCCTTCCAGAGGAAATAGTACTCAGATTCCGGATTTTCCAACTCAGCCGGCAATGTTTTGATTGAGTAGGCTTCATCTAGGTAGGTTGCTGTGTCTTCCTCCGAAGCTGTCCCTTTAAAGGTATCATAGTAGGTCAGCCGTCCCAACTCTTTGAGTTGCTCCACTTCCTCCAACTTTACCTTTCGAATTTCTAGCATAAGTTATCCCTTTACAATGTCGAAATTGAGCGCCTTATTTTTAACGCCAATCTTAAGAGTATCGCCTGCGACCACTTCCTCACGCAGCAACATTTCTGCCAGGCGGTCTTCAACCTCAGTCTGTAGAGTACGACGGAGGGGACGTGCGCCCATATCGGGATCATAGCCTTTTTCAGCCAGCAATTTAAGGGCCGACGGCTGAACTTTGAGAACAATCCCTTTTTCAGCTACGATGGCAATGAGCGGTTTGATCATAATCTTGACCACTTCCTGCATATCTTTGTCAGACAGAGCATGGAAGACCACTTTTTCGTCAATCCGATTGAGGAACTCAGGACGGTAAGATTTCTTGAGCTCTTCCATGATTCGTTTTTCAATGTGGCTCTGACTGCGAGACAGATCAACTGCACCAAATCCGACGGTCTTATCATCACGAAGTGCTGTCGCACCAAGGTTTGATGTCATGATAATCAAGGTATTAGAAAAGTCAACCTTGCGTCCCTTACTATCTGTCAGGACACCATCATCCAACACCTGTAAAAGGACGTTAAAGGTATCAGGGTGGGCTTTTTCCACCTCGTCAAAGAGAAGGACTGAGTATGGCTTATTACGCACCTTCTCAGTCAGCTCGCCCCCTTCTTCGTAGCCCACATAACCTGGAGGAGCCCCGTTGAGGCGACTGACCGCGAATTTCTCCATGTACTCGGACATATCAAAACGGATAAGGGCAGACTCGTCATCAAAGAGGACTTCTGATAAGGCCTTGGCCAACTCAGTCTTACCGACACCTGTCGGCCCCAAAAACATAAAGGAGCCAATCGGTCGGTGACCTGTGCGGATACCAGACTGATTGCGGCGGATGGCGCGACTAACAGCTGAAATAGCCTCTTCTTGCCCGATAACCCGCTTGTGGAGTTCCGCTTCCAGATTGAGATATTTCTTGGCGTCTGTTTTGGACAATTTGGTCACAGGGATGCCTGACAAGCGGCTGAGCGTCGCAAGGATATCTTCTTCTGTCACCTGAAGGCGATTGCCCGTAGGCTGGCCTGCTTCTTCTGCTTCGATCAGACGATCCACCTGCTTGAATTGACCAGCCATAATGGCTGAATCCAGTGCAGATACTTGGTCACCTTCCTCACTTTTGCGAGTTTGCTTGTTCTGCACAGTTGCGCTGGCCTCATCCAGCAAGTCAATCGCTGAATCAGGTAGATTTTTGCTAGTTAAATAACGCTTGGCATAAGTCACAGCCTTCTGTACCGCAGCATCTGTAATCTCCACACCGTGGTGGGCTTCATAGGTTTCTTTTAAGCCCATCAAAATTTGAATACTGTCCTCGACAGACGGCTCTTCGATGGTGACTTTAGCAAAACGACGGACCAGAGCCGCATCTTTTTCGATGTGTTTTTGGTATTCTTCTTGTGTTGTCGCACCGACTGTGCGCAAGGTACCACGAGCCAGAGCAGGTTTTAAGATATTGGCGGCATCCAGCGTCGAGTCAATCCCGCTACCAGAGCCCATAATGGTGTGAAGTTCATCGATAAAGAGAATGACATGGCCGTCTTCTTCGATATCATTGATGATGTTGTTCATCCGCTCTTCGAAATCACCACGGAAACGCGTCCCAGCAATGACATTCATGATATCCAACTCTAAGACGCGCATATTAGCCAGACTGTAAGGGACTTCCCCATTTGCAATCCGCTGGGCCAAACCCAGAGCTAGGGCCGTTTTCCCGACACCCGCTTCTCCGACTAGGACAGGATTGTTCTTGGTCTTGCGAGAGAGGATCTGAATCATACGGTCAATTTCTTTTTCCCGACCGATGACAGGCTCAAGTCCGCCTTCTTTGGCACGCGCTGTCAAATCTCGTGTGTAATCCTCCAGACCACCGCTCGGTGCTGGCTGACCCATGCCCATCATATTGGCCATAGTATTTTGCTTGCCACTACCACCACGCATCAAACCACGAATGGCCTTCAAATCTTCTTTGGTAAAGCCAGCCTTCCGCTCTAAATTTTTCCGCAAATCGAGGAGCCGCAGCCGATCTCCTTCCTCAGCCAAATGGAAACCGGCTTGATCCAAAATATTAGCTACGACAGAGGTCCGATCCAAGAGCATGGTCAAAAAGACATGCTCGGTCCCAATCTGAGGCGACTTGACCACTTGAGCCACTCTTTCTGCAAAATCAAAGGTCTCTGACAACTTTTTAGATGGCGTCAAGTCATAGCCGCCTTCCAAATCCTCATAATAAATCTTATCCGTCACCAGATAAGCCGCCTGCTCGTAATCATCAATATCCATCGGATAATCAGCCAAGGCTGCACCCGCGATTGTATCATGATTGAGCACAAATGCTAAGAGCAAATGCCAGGTCTCCACATAATCGCTGATGTAGCGGTGAGTGATGAGCTGAGCATCCTCATAGACCCGCTCTAACCCTTTTGAAAATGTCATTCTAGTCCTCTTTCCTATCTAAACGTCGTAAAATCTGTCGCATCATCCGCGCTCGAATCTGGTCAGCCCCGTCCCCCAGCACCTCGTCTGTGCTAGTCGCCAAGAGCAGATTTCCTTCACGCTCGGTCATCAACCCTTCATCGTAAAGTAACTGGGTAATGTCTGAAAAGACGATGCCAGAGAGGCTTTGCCCCAAGTTTTGCAAGAGATCATGCACCAGCTCATGCTTGTCCGAAAAGGTCACCCGACCAATCCGAATATAGCCGCCACCACCACGCTTACTCTCTACGATGTAGCCACGACTGGCTGTAAACCGTGTCTTAATCACATAGTTAATCTGACTGGGCACTACTTCAAAGCGGCTGGCCAGCTCGCTCCGTTTGAGCTCAGCAACACTCGCCTGCTCCAAGAGAGTCTTGATGTACTCTTCAATGTAGTCGGAGGTGTTTTTCATTGCCATAACAAGGTGCTCCTTTCTTTACTGACTATATTTGACTATTATATCGAAAAAGAGAAGATTTGTCAGCTAAAAGATTAGGAATCGTCCATGAAGGAACGACAAAAAAGCGCCCCACACAGGGACGCCTTCTTTAAAAGAAGTACAAGCTAACCAATATCAAAATAGCTCCAAGTGTTCCTAAAGCTAGAAATACGGTCGCTAATAATTTATGATGTCTAATAGAGTTGCTATCTGTTGCTGTCATATTTGCAACCGGATATTGGCGACGTGCCACAAAATAGTGGTACAGTCCAACAATTCCACCTCGTCCAGCCGCAGACAGACCCCATAACTCCGGATGTTCCATCCCGCGAATCTGA
>CAUTON010000118.1:0-3646 GCA_963539895.1 uncultured Streptococcus sp.
AGAGCAAGGTAGCTATCCATGATACAATTGTCATCTTTGTAAACAGTCCTTTTTGGGTTTTGATACACTGATGATACACCCTTCGGGTAACCCGAAGTCAACCCCTAAATCATATTTTTTGAAAAAATTTTTGGAGCAAGCTATGACGACTTATACGATTAAGGAAGCAGGGCAACGCACAGGGCTGTCTGCCCACACCATCAGGCACTATACCGATATGGGGCTTATCCCTACGCTGGTGCGGGATGAGCACAACAACCGCCTTTTTGACGAGGCCTCTATCCACTGGCTCTACGCCATCAAATTCCTCCGCCAGAGCCAGATGTCACTCAAAGAAGTGCGCAGCTTTTTTACGGAAAATGCCTACGACCCCACCAAAATAGCTGACCGTGTCAAACTGCTCAGGACAGCCATCCAGGTGGCTGATGCCAAATTGGCAGCGCAGATAGCAGCCCATGACCAGCTCAAGGCAGAACTAGAGGCGACTTTGGAGAGGATTGAGTGCTAGCTGTTATTTTTGAAATCTCACTTCAAAAACGGTATAATAGGTAAGATTATTTTTGCAGAAAGGAAACCTATGTCCTCCCTTATCAAGCAAAAACGCGTCGAGTTTACTGACCTTTTCTATGACCTGGTTTTTGTCTATGCCATCTCAAAGACCACAGGGCTTATCCACCACCTGCACGACGGGGTCTTGACCCTGGACAGCATTTTCACTTTTTTGACCTGCCTGATCGTCTTGGTCAACACCTGGATGATCCAGACCATGTTCACCAACCGATACGGGAAAAATTCCCTCTTTAACATGGTCATCATGTTTGAGGACATGGGCTTGCTTTTGCTCTTGTCCAATATGTTTACCAACGATTGGCAGAGCTATTTTTACCCCTTTGCCTGGACGCTGGGGACCCTGTCCTTGACCCTGCTGATACAGTACATGGTCCAGTATGTTAAAAAGGAGTCGACGGAGGACGACAAGAACCTGATCAAGGGCTTCTTTCTGATTTTGGGCACACGCACGGGCACCGTCTATCTCTCAGCGCTTTTGCCTTATAACATGGGCATCTGAGTTTACTTTATCGGGATTTTCACCTCCTTTCTCATGCCCCTGACCTTCAGCAAAAAGATGAAGCAGGTCCCTATCAACTTCCCTCACCTGGTCGAGCGGATTTCGCTCCTTGTGATTATCACCTTTGGCGAGATGATCATGGGTATCGCCGATTTCTTCACACCAGAAAACTTCCGATTTGACTCCGTCTTTTATCTGCTCATTTGCGTCCTGCTTTTTCTCTATTATTTTGGAGAATTTGATCATGGCTTAGACGAAAGTCTAGACACACTGGGCATGCGGCTGATTTACAGCCATTATTTGATTTTCTCAGGCCTGATTATGATAACGGTATCTCTGACTTTCCTCTCCGAGCACGAGGCCAACCCGACCTGCGTCGTAGCCTTCCTCTATGCGGGTCTGGCAGCCTTTTTCTCAGCTGTGCTCTTAAACGGCCACTACAACAAACCAATCTATCGCTACCCAAGACTGTATATTCTAACCCAAGCTGCCCTCTGACTGATTGGGTTCCTTGCCAGCCTAGCCGTGGCTGGACAGTCAAACTGGGTCCTCTACACCACCACAGCTATCATTTTCCTTATGGAAGTTGGCTTTATGCGCTTCTACATGAAACAGCACCGCCTGTCAGGTGAGGACCATCCTATGTATTTTCTGTAAACGACTGAAGAATAGCTGAAAATTATTCCTATACTACTAAAACTCGACTTTTCAGTCGAGTTTTTTATAAATATTTCAAAAGATCTATTGGACTGTCAACGATATAAGTCGCACCAGCAGCGGATAATTCTTCTTTATCGACGAATCCATAGAGGACGCCGATGGAGTCCATGTGATGAATTGTCGCTCCAATAATATCATGCTTGCGATCGCCAATCATGATGAGCTGACTGGTGTCCGTGATTCCTAACTCTTCAAGCGCATAGGCAATGACATCCTCTTTCTTAGTCCGACTGGCATCCATGGTAGCACCAGCAATAAAATCAAAGTAATCAGCCAGTTCAAAATGTTCCAAAATTTGACGGCTAAAGCCCTCTGGCTTAGAAGTGGCAACGATTAATCGTTTTCCTTGATGTTTTAATTCGGACAGTACTTGCGGGATGTCAGGGTAAACTACATTTTCAAAAAGCCCTTTATCAGCGAAATACTGACGATAGTAGCGGATAGCCTCTTGGCAGGCAGATTCGGACAGTCCGTACAGCTCTGCAAAGGAATCAGCCAAAGGTGGACCAATAAATGTTTCTAGCTTTTTACGGTCCGTCTCTTCGATGCCTAATTTTGCAAGAGCATAGAGCACTGAGTTGATAATCCCCTGCGATGAGTCAGTCAGAGTCCCGTCCAGGTCGAATAAAATCGTCTGATACATGTCGTTTTCCTATTCCTAATTTATAGCCTCATCTTTTGTGGCTGAGCTATTTGATTTGCTACTAAGATACTGTCTTGCAAGGCGCAGCTGACGGGGGACAATCTGGTGATTTTCTGCAAAAGATTCCAAGCTGTCAGGCGCCACCCACTGATAAGCTATCGTCTCGTTCTCCTGCAGCTGGACAGAGTCTTTGGAGGCAGCAGTTGTAAGTACAAAGCAATCAAAAAGACAGTGGTCATCGTCTGCCCGATGGGAGTGGATGAGCTGCGCGGAGTCAATCGAAAGTCTGGTCTCTTCACGGACCTCACGCAGAATCGCTTCTAGGCCTGTCTCACCAGAAAGAGCAGAACCGCCCGCGGAAGCCTCGAAATAAAGAGGATAAGAAGGCTTATCAGGATGTCGCTGCATCATCAAGAAGTTTCCATCCTCATGGACGACTAAGGCCTCTACGACAAGATGGTAAAGCCCATCAGGAATATCTTTTCCACGGACTAAAGTTTGGCCAGTTTTCTGGCCGTTTTTATCGTATGCATCCCAAACTTCCATCTTAGCCACCAAATAGTTTCTTCCAAAATCCCGTTTTTTTAGACTCAGTCTGTGGATTTTGGGCTTCCCTTAATTCTGGGAATTGCTGGAAGACATCCTTTTTCGCTAAATCAATTGCATGGTCGGTGTGCAGGACCAAGGCATAGGGGCAGTTGCTGCCAGTTTCATTGATAATGGAGGTTGTAGCGTCAGCTTCCTTACCTGCTTTCATGTAGAACATCTGGGTCTGCATGTCCAGCTTTGGCGAAATTTTCAAAAAGAGGGGCTGATATTGCTCCCTGCTAGTCGTTAGAAGTGACGAAAACTTGGCCTTCAAGATTTCTTGCTGGCTATCAGCTAAGTTTACGGTGAAAATGACACGTTCTCCAAAGGTTCCCATGTAATGCCGCTGTTGGTCAGGGTCTAGCCGGTTTTCACCGCTGGCTTTTTGTAAGATTTGTTGATTGATATCTGTCATAGGTTCATTATACCATAGAAGAAGGATTCCTTAAACGGGAACGCTTACATCTTAAAATAGACTAATTTTAGGCATTTCAAACGATTTTTCCTTGAAAAAAACGCTTTTTTAAAGTAAGATAGTATTGTAATAAATTAAAACTCAAAGGAGAGTAATATAATGTCAATTATTACTGATGTTTACGCTCGCGAAGTCCTTGACTCACGCGGTA
>CAUTON010000119.1:0-3539 GCA_963539895.1 uncultured Streptococcus sp.
TTGCTGGCATTATCAACCGTGAACTAGGATTTTAGTTTCGCAGGAAGTCTATTATATTAATCGCATTTAGTTCTTTACAGTTTTTCTATTTTGATGTTCCGTATGCTATAATAGTCATAAACAGTATTTTTGGTGGTAAAAATAAAAAATAAAATTCTGCACCCCCTAGAAAGGAAAATCCCCACATTGTATTACAAATTTCTACTATTCGATCTGGACCACACGCTGCTAGATTTTGATGCTGCTGAGGAGGTTGCTTTGACGCAGCTACTTGAAGAGGCTGGGGTTGCTGATATTGAAGCCTATAAGGCTTACTATGTACCGATGAACAAAGCCTTGTGGGAGGAATTGACCCACAAGAAAATCACCAAGTCTGAACTTATTAACACCCGCTTTGCTCGTTTATTTGCTCACTTTGGTCAGCAGGTTGATGGAATTTATTTTGCGGAGCGTTATCAGCATTTTCTCAGTCAGCAGGGACAGACTTTAGCAGGTGCGAATGATCTTCTAGCTCACTTGTCTCATCAAGGCTACCGCATATTGGCTGCAACAAACGGTGTAACCTTTATTCAAAAAGGGCGCCTAGTGGCATCAGATATTGCGGAATATTTTGAGCAGGTCTTCATTTCTGATGAAATAGCAGAGCAGAAGCCAGATAAGGCTTTCTACGAGGTTATCGCGAATACGGTTGATAGTTTTGAAAATAGCAAAGCAGTCATGATTGGTGATAGCTTGACAGCGGATATTCAAGGGGGAAATAATGCTGGTATCGACACCATCTGGTACAATCCAACTGGCAAAGCAAACACAAGTGCAGCTGTACCGACCTACACTGTTGAAACTTATCAAGAGATTTTAAGAATTCTCGAAAAATAAGTTACTCTGAAGGCCAAGTTAGCAGTCTTAGTTAAGATTACGTCGTATTTCTAGAGGTGGTTTATGTCTGGTACTTTTTTCACACTTGCCCTTGTCGCACTGGGGATTTATCTCCTGATTATCCTATGGACTTTCCCTTTTTCAGAAACAAACTGGCAAGAGCCTCTGTGGCTGATTGCGACGGGCTATCGTCTCAATCCAAAAAATCGGCTGGGCTGGCTCATCTATGCCAGCTTGCTGCTGGTCTGTCTGCTGGCTCTCCTCATCCTATTTTCCAAAGGAAGAGGATGAATCGTTGAAATCAGGCGGCTTTCGTGGTAAAATAGAGGGTAATCTTAGAATGAATGGAGAAAGTCATGGCTTTTGGTGAGAAGGAACACAAAAAATCTCCCCTCGAGAAATTGACCATGGTGGTCATCGTGATTATGGTACTCGCGACTGTGGGGACACTGATTCTGCAGGCGGCAAGTATTTTCTGGTAAGAAACGCTGCGAAGGCGTTTTTTTACGGTTTGAGTAAGTAGAAAGGAAGAGGGCGCGTGTCTCTGAACACGGGCTAAATCCTCGGAAAAAAGACCAATGCTCTTGAAAATCAGGATTTTCGAGCCTTGCCTATTTTTCGGTCGGATTTGGACGCCCTTTGTATCGAAGAGATGTCTATGTTTTTAGATACAGCCAAGATTTCGGTCAAGGCTGGTAAGGGTGGCGATGGGATGGTGGCCTTTCGCCGTGAAAAGTATGTGCCAAACGGCGGTCCTTGGGGCGGCGATGGCGGCAAAGGTGGCTCCGTCGTCTTTCGTGTGGACGAAGGGCTGCGCACGCTCATGGATTTCCGCTATAACCGCAAATTTAAGGCCAAAGATGGCGAAAAAGGCATGACCAAGGGCATGCACGGCCGTGGGGCTGAGGACTTGATTGTAACAGTGCCGCAAGGGACGACGGTCCGCGATGCTAAGACGGGTAAGATCATTACTGACTTGGTGGAAAATGGACAAGAGTTTGTCATCGCGCGTGGTGGCCGCGGAGGCCGCGGGAATATCCGCTTTGCGACACCAAAAAATCCTGCACCAGAAATCTCTGAAAATGGAGAGCCTGGCGAAGAATATCAGCTGGAATTGGAATTGAAAGTGCTAGCTGATGTGGGGCTGGTTGGCTTCCCATCTGTTGGAAAATCTACTCTGCTCAGCGTCATTACAGCTGCTAAGCCAAAGATTGGAGCCTATCACTTTACGACCATCGTGCCAAATCTGGGCATGGTTCGCACTAAATCTGGTGATTCCTTTGCAGTTGCAGACCTGCCTGGGCTGATTGAAGGTGCGAGTCAAGGTGTGGGTCTTGGAACTCAATTCCTTCGCCATATCGAGCGGACACGAGTCATCTTGCACGTCATTGATATGTCAGCTTCTGAAGGTCGTGACCCCTACGAGGATTATATGGCGATTAATACTGAACTTGAGACTTACAACCTGCGTCTCATGGAGCGCCCGCAGATTATCGTGGCCAATAAGATGGACATGCCTGAGTCTGAAGAAAATCTCAAGGAGTTCAAGATAAAGTTGGCTACCAACTACGATGAATTTGACGAGTTACCGATGATTTTTCCGATATCTAGTCTTGCCCACCAAGGCTTGGAGAATTTGCTGGAAGCAACAGCAGACTTATTGGATAAGACAGACGAATTCTTGCTCTATGACGAATCTGATTTCCAAGCGGAAGAAGAAGCCTATTATGGCTTCAACGCTGATGAGCCAGAGTTTCAGATTACACGTGATGATGATGCCGCTTGGGTTCTTTCAGGTGAGAAATTGGAACGCCTCTTTGTCATGACAAATATGGACCGTGATGAGTCCATCATGAAATTTGCCCGTCAACTCCGTGGAATGGGTGTCGATGAGGCACTTCGAACTCGAGGCGCCAAAGATGGCGACATCGTCCGCCTTGGCAACTTTGAATTTGAATTTATTGATTAACGCGTTAAGAATGGCTAGTTTCTAAAGAAGCAGCCATTCTACGGAACACCCTTATATCGGGTCGTTCCTAAACGCCTTACTAACTCCTGAAAAACGACAATATCGGTCGTTTTTCTTCCGTGTCGTAGGTCAGCCCACGAGCCTAAAAAGGATGAGCGAGGGGCAATGATATTCTTTTACACAGAAAATAGGCGGGCCTGCCACAGCTAATCAGTTACGAAGCAACTTATGACCATCAAAAAGGAGGTCCGTCATGGGTGATAAACCGATATCCTTTAAAGATAAGAATGGAAATTTTGTCTCGGCAGCCGATGTTTGGAATGCCGAAAAACTGGAAGAACTGTTTAATACGCTTAATCCCAATCGGAAATTCCGTCTGGAAAGAGAACGATTGGCAAAGGAAAAAGAAGCAAAATAGCAGAAGAAAAAGCTTAGAATTTCTCAATGTCATTAAGTTAAAGAACTTATTCCTCCTTCAAGAGTGATAGGTTCTTTTTTCTGTGCTAAACTAAAAATAAAAGGGGAATATCATGTTAGAAGACATTAAGCGCCATCTCTTGGCTAGTATTGATACCATCATTTCCACGCCCAAGCAGTTTGTGCTTCACCCAGATAAAGACTTTAGTCGCACAAGTCCATTATCCCTAAAACAGATGATAGCTGCTATCCTTACCATGGGTGGAAAGAGTCTGTC
>CAUTON010000120.1:0-3399 GCA_963539895.1 uncultured Streptococcus sp.
TTTTATTTACTTCATTATTTCCCAGAACGGTCCATATTCCAGAAGTCGGTGACGGCACCTTTGGCTGCTGAGGAGACGGTGTGGGCGTATTTACCGAGGACACCACGGCTGTAAAGCGGCGGGATGACGGTTGTTTTCTTGCGCTCTTCGATTTCCTCATCAGAGACGTGCATGGTGATTTCTTTGGTGTCTTGGTCGACAGTGACCATGTCACCTGTCCGCAGGTAAGCAATCGGTCCGCCATCTTGCGCCTCAGGGGCGATATGTCCGACAACCAGACCGTAGGTACCACCTGAGAAGCGGCCGTCCGTTAGAAGTGCAACCTTGTCGCCTTGACCTTTACCGACAATCATAGATGACAGAGACAGCATCTCTGGCATACCAGGGCCACCTTTTGGTCCCACGTAGCGCACAACAACTACATCGCCGTCCACGATTTCATCGGTCAATACTGCTTCGATAGCGTCTTCTTCGGAGTCGAAGACCTTGGCCGGACCTGTATGATTACGCACCTTAACTCCAGAAACCTTGGCAACGGCACCATCTGGCGCCAAGTTACCCTTGAGGATGATAAGGGGACCATCGGCACGTTTTGGATTTTCAAGCGGCAGGATGACTTTTTGACCAGGTGTCAGGTCTGCGAAGTCTTCCAAGTTTTCAGCCACCGTTTTACCTGTACAAGTGATGCGGTCGCCGTGGAGGAAGCCGTTTTTGAGCAGGTATTTCATGACTGCAGGCACACCACCGACATTGTAGAGGTCTTGGAAGACGTACTGTCCAGATGGCTTGAGGTCAGCTAAGTGCGGCACGCGCTCTTGAAAATCATTGAAATCTTCTAATGCCAAATCAACATTTGCGGCGTGAGCGATAGCCAAGAGGTGTAGCGTCGCGTTGGTTGAACCACCAAGCGCCATGGTAACCGTAATGGCATCTTCAAAGGCTTCACGGGTCAAAATATCTGATGGTTTAAGTCCCATTTCAAGCATTTTCACAACCGCACGCCCTGCTTGTTCGATGTCAGCTGCTTTTTCAGCAGACTCAGCTGGGTGAGATGATGATCCTGGTAAGCTCATTCCGAGGACCTCGATAGCGGTCGCCATAGTGTTGGCAGTGTACATACCGCCACAGCCACCGGGGCCAGGGCAGGCATTACACTCGATAGCACGGACTTCTTCTGTAGTCAGGTCGCCGTTGTTCCATTTACCAATCCCCTCGAATACAGAAACCAAATCAATGTCTTTGCCGTCTAAGTTACCTGGTGCAATAGTACCACCGTAGGCGAAGATAGCTGGGATATCCATGTTGGCAATGGCAATCATGGAACCAGGCATATTCTTATCACAGCCCCCGATTGCGACGAAGGCATCCACGTTGTGACCACCCATGGCAGCCTCGATAGAGTCCGCGATGATGTCACGTGAGGTCAGTGAGAAGCGCATACCAGGTGTCCCCATGGCAATCCCGTCGGCAACCGTAATGGTACCATATTGGACAGGCCAGGCACCAGCATCCTGAACCCCTTTTTTGGTTAATTTTCCAAAATCATGCAGGTGCATGTTACAAGGCGTGTTTTCCGCCCAAGTGGAGATGACCCCAACAATCGGTTTTTCAAAACTTTCATCCGTCATCCCTGTTGCTCGCAACATAGCGCGGTTAGGGGATTTGACCATGCTGTCATAGATAGCAGACCGATGGCGTAAATCTTTTAAATTCTTTTCAGACATAAGCAACTTCCTTTCGTTTCCAAGCTCTAGTCCTGTTCTACCCTACATTATAGCATAAATTTTCATCTTGGACCGGTCTTTTGTTAAATTATAAAATATTTCTGAAAATTTCGAAAACAAGATTACCCAGCAGCTAAAAAAGCCCTTCAGGGCTTTTGGTCAATGGAACGATAGGTTTGGTAGAGGATAAGTAAGGGGATGGCCGAAAGGATAGCCGTGTGCAGATTCAGTGGGATTGGGATGGAGGAAAATGGGGAATTCCAAATAAAGTGTACCAGAACAACAGTGGCAATAAGAGTGGCACCCCGTTTTCGCTGTTTTTTGATAGATAGGAGAAGGAATAGGCCGACGGTAACGAGTCCTGTATAGACCCAGTGAGAAGCGAGGCTACCTGAAATCCGCAAAAAGGTGTCTGCTAGAGCCAGCTTTGGCGTGTCGTAGACGGCATTAGTCAAGTAGGAAATGTCCTCGATAATCTGAAATCCGAGCCCAGCTCCAGCTCCAGCAAGAAGGGCCGTTTTAGCTGACCATTTTCGTAGGAAATAGAGTGAATAAAGAGCTGCCAAGCACTTAACAATTTCTTCGACAAAGGGAGCAGTCAAGGCAGCTTCCCAGTCTGTATAAACTCCTTTAGGCAAGAGGTGCTGCCAGACCATTCCCAGTGCATCATTGCCCAGCGAAGCCATCCAACCAGATAGGAACATCCCGCTAAAGATAGCAAGGGGAAGTAGGGGGATAGGGAGGAGCCAGCGTTTACGGACGTAAAGCAGAAGGCCAAGGAGCGGGAGGATGTAAAGGAAGAGAAAGCCAGCGCCAGCAGCGAGGAGTGCAAAATCCTTTGTCGAGAAGGCTCCACCGTAGAAGCTGGACAGCTCGTAATCGACTCCGATCGAAATCCCGATGAAATATAGAAAGATAAGAGAGGTGTGTAAATATTTCTTCATAATAATACTATAACAGAAGGGTGGATGCCTTGTCAGCACCTACCAGCGATTTTATTGAATTTTTTCCCAAACAACTTCAAAGTAGTAGTCATTCGTTCCTGTTTGAGCATAGATGCTATCAAGGAAGTCAAAGTCGATGACATGGCTTTGTCCTGTCCACAGGTTGCTGATGTCTTTGATTTTGCTTTCCCCTTTACTTGTCCACAAGGCGATAGATTGCACCTTATAGCCATCTGGAGTTCCGAAGTCGACAGATTCATTTGCCTGGAGCTCAAAGTTCCCTAAAATACTGCTGCTATAATTTGAGTTAAAGATTTTTTCTCCGTCGGCTGCGATATAGTTGACGGTCAGATGATAGGTATCTGGTTTTGCAGGTTGCTCAGGATTTGCGGGGGCGGGATTGCTTGGTTGGGCTGGTGTTGGAGCTGTTTTTTCCTCATAGGCGTAGAAGGCGATTCCTTCTTGTTTCCAGCCGCGCGTCGCTAGCGTATTGTATTCGTTTTGGCTTTTGGTAAATAGGTGACGTTTGATAGCGCGATTGTAGAGGCGGTAAACCGGCACATCTCCGTATGAATTAAAGGCAATTCCTTCTTGTTTCCAGCCACGAGTAGCCAGTGTGTTGTATTCGTTCAAACTTTTTGTGTAATGATGAACTTTCAGCCCACGATGGTAGAGGCGATATACGGCTTCCCCTTCCCAAGTGGCAAATTTCCAGGCAACGCCTTCTTGTT
>CAUTON010000121.1:0-3231 GCA_963539895.1 uncultured Streptococcus sp.
CGGGTCGCTATCAAAGATTGGAAGTAGTCTTTGTTGAGCTGAGAAGAGGTCTTAGATTTTTGTGTCATATATTACTCCTTTTTCCTATTATAGCAAAATCTTGTTAAAATAACTTTATATCAAAGGAGAAAATCATGACTAAAACAGAGATTTTTGAAGAAATTGTTACCATCATGGCAGACGATTCTGCAACTAAGAAGGATATTGCTGGTGCCAATCCAGACAGTTATCGTCAGAAAATTAGAGATGAGATGACGGATGAAGACTTTTATTATCAAGTGAAATCTTATCTAGCTAGCTTTGGTGTCATTAGCCACGTTGGAATTACGCCAAAGGACTTCACTCGAACAGGATTTCAATTACGTCGCTTTGGAGATGGGCTTTACATGACAGACTGTCTACCTTCCACAGGATTGAAAAAAGGCGATAAAATCACACATCTAGATGGCGAGACAATTGCCCAAGTCTATAGCAAGCACAAGAATTTCTTCGTCAGTCAAAAGGAGGAACGTCAGTGGATGGAATGGGGCTACTTTGTTCAAAGAAGCGAGGAAGTTACGCTAGAACGAGATGGGCAGCCTCTTACGACCAGCATCAGTGCCCCTTCGCCGACTGAATCCTACGGTCCTGCATTTGATGGCCATTATATCCATCAAGATACCTACTACCTGAAAATGGAGAATTTCTCCGATGAAGCCGCACTTGCCACTCTTTATGAAAAGGCCTTGCCTGAGCTAGCAAAAGTGGACAATCTGATCATTGATGTTCGGGTCAATCACGGCGGGACAGATTCGCTGTTCTTGCCCCTCCTGCCTTACGTCTTGCCAGCTGAGAAGACTATGAAGGACATCCCTTCTGATGACGATTTTGGCATGGAAATGCTGTACACGGATCGCAATGTGGAGACTCGCTTATCCGTCTTTCGTCATTCTTTAAGTCAAGAAGGAGTGACGGAAGAAACCAGACAGATGCTTAAGTCTATGATGGCTGACCTAGAACGTTACCGTGGTCAGGGCTATGTCATCTATAAAGAGGACGATGACGGAGAGTTTTGGTCTGCTTATGTAGGACAAAAAGCAGCACCCAAGCGGGTGTACGTCCTATCGGATGTCACTTGTGGCTCCTCTGGGGACAATTTTGTCTTGATGATGAAAAACATTCCCAAGGTCACTGTCGTGGGCCGACCAACCCTAGGTATCTTGGACTATTCCAATTGTGCTGAGGTTGATTTTGGCAAGTGGCAGATGATTTATCCAACATCACGCTGGCTAGCTATTGATGCTGGGAAAGGGATGAATGATATTGGTGTCCTGCCACACATCGAATTGCCTTGGTCACCAGCTTCTCTAAAAGAGGACATGGATCTTCAGTATGTCCTGTCCGCGATAGCGCAGGAAAAGGCGACTTCCACAAATCAATAAAAGTTCTTTACATTGAAAAGTAAATGTAGTATAATATTTTTCGTGTGTAATGGACGCACGAAAATACAGTTTATCCGCTGGGTTTAAAAGCACCTAAGATTGACAAAGTTAGGAGAAAAACATGAATCCATTGATCCAAAGTTTGACTGAAGGTCAACTTCGTACTGATATCCCATCTTTCCGTCCTGGTGACACTGTCCGCGTTCACGCGAAAGTTGTCGAAGGAAACCGCGAACGTATCCAGGTCTTCGAAGGCGTTGTAATCGCTCGTAAAGGCCAAGGCATCTCAGAAATGTACACTGTACGTAAAATCTCTGGCGGTGTTGGTGTAGAACGTACGTTCCCAATCCACACTCCACGTGTTGATAAGATCGAAGTCGTTCGTTACGGTAAAGTTCGTCGTGCGAAATTGTACTACTTGCGTGCGCTTCAAGGTAAGGCTGCTCGTATCAAAGAAATCCGTAAATAATATTAAGATGCAAAGACCGATTAGAAAGCGGAAAAATAGGAAATTGACGATGGAAGGATGACTTCCAAAGCAATTTATCTTTTTTCCAAGCTTTTCGGTCGTGCTCAATTGAGTAAGTAACTTGATTTTAATCGGAAAAAAGGGTGACGGTAGTCGCCTTTTTTTGCACAGCTCGTAGGCTGAGCTCAATGTCGCTTAAAGGGCTGTGACGTCGTTAAAGCTCTTCGATGAACTTCAAGTTCTATCTTCATCGCTTTGCCTTGTCTTAGACCGTTTTAAACCAATTATTACCATGCAATCTGTCCTTGTGGCAGATTTTTTCTTTGTCTAAATTTACAATAAAAAAACTCAACCAGACGTACTGATTGAGCGAGTAGATTAGTATTTCTTGCGGAAGTCGGCGATTTGTTGGCGGATAGTGCTGACGATAGGGGCTTGCACAATGCGGACTTTGTAGTTGCGCAGGAGGCGGCGTTGGTTAAAGCGGAGTGGCTGAAGTCCTCTCTCGTTAAAGAAGATTTCAAGTTTCTCTTTCCATTCTTGGGCCCCTTGACTGAAGGATTCAGCTCGCTCTGACAGGGCAGATAGGTCAAACCCAATGAGCTCCTGCAGTTTTTCCTGTTCGGAGCGGATGCGTTGTTCAAAAGCGAGGGCAGCTTGCTGGAATTGCGCCGTATCAATCACTGTCCAAATGAAATCTGCTGTCATCAAGACGGCAATGCCGAGTGCAAACCAGTCATTGACATGGCTAATCACATTCATCACAAGCGGCTGAATAAAACGAACTAAGATGATGATGCCAAAGCCCCAAAAGAGAGAAATACGAGGAGCAACACGCCCCTTTATATTGCCCCATTCAGAACTGTAGTCCCACAGCTGCATGTGAAAGAAGGTCTCCAAAAACCATGCGGCAAAGTATTCAAAGAGGGTAGCGACTACTATTCCGCTGAAAAAGAGGGCAATCAGATTGGCTTGGAACGGTTCGGTAAAAAACAAGACGGTCGTCACTGCGAATCCGTAGACCGGACAATAGGGGCCAACCAAGAAGCCACGATAGGAGAAGTGGCCATTTCTCAGTGAGCAATAAATCGTCTCCCACAGCCAGCCGACAAATGAATAAGTAAAAAATAAGAAAATAATATCTGGAATCGAAAAAATCATAAAACCTCCTTTGGTCTATTATAGAACTTTTACCTAAAAATGCAAGTTTGTGCGGTTTGTGCGGAAGAACTTGAAAATGCTCGCTTCTCCTTGCAATCTCTTTCAGACTGCGATACAATAGAAAAAGCTCCCCTTAGTTCAATGGATATAACAACTCCCTCCTAAGGAGTAGTTGCTGGT
>CAUTON010000122.1:0-3178 GCA_963539895.1 uncultured Streptococcus sp.
TAAGTTCATGCACTGCTTACCAGCAACACGCGGTGAGGAAGTAGCAGACGAAGTTATGGATGGACCAAACTCTATCTGTTTCGATGAAGCTGAAAATCGCTTGACTTCCATGCGTGGTATCTTGGTTTACCTGATGGATGATTACTATGAAAAGAATCCGTACGATTTAGATAAGCAAGCAGTAGCTAAAGCAGAGCTTGAAGCCTTCTTAGCAAAATAATGTCAGTGGTGGGATCTGGTTGAGAAAACCACTCCCGCTCCACTGAATTGGAAAGGACAAGAACATGGAAGGAAAGAAAAAATTTAGTTTATTTAGCGCAGTCTTGTCAGTTATCTGTGTCGTCTTTGTAGCAGAAGCAGCGGCACCTGTGGCGGCTATTGGCAATTCCCAATTTTTCTGGTGGTTGTTTCTCTTGATTGCATTTTTGCTGCCGTATGGTTTGATTTCATCAGAACTTGGAACAACCTATATCGGAGACGGTGGGATCTACGATTGGGTGACAAAAGCTTTCGGACATAAGTGGGGAACGCGTGTTTCCTGGTTTTACTGGATAAATTTTCCACTTTGGCTAGCTTCACTTGCTGTTATGACGCCAGAACTATTGAATACCATTACAGGTATTGAATTTTCCACTTTTTGGACAATCGTTATTGAGCTTATTTTTATTTGGATGATTGTCTGGATTAGTTTTTATCCAATCAGTGATAGCGTGTGGATACTCAATGGTGCAGCAGTCATTAAGATGATTTTAGCACTATTGGTAGGCGAATTAGGGGTCTATGTAGCTCTCACAAAAGGTATGGCTAATGAAATGACTATGACATCCTTTTTGCCGTCTTTTGATTTGAATAGCTTGTCCTATATCTCCGTTATTATTTTCAATTTACTCGGTTTTGAGGTCATTTGTACCTTTGCCGATGACATGGAAAATCCGAAGAAACAAATTCCACAGTCTATTATTGTTGCGGGTCTAGTGATTGCAGCAATCTATACCTTCTCAGCTTTTGGGATTGGTGTGGCGATACCAGTGGACCAAATTTCAACAAGCAGTGGCATGATGGATAGTTTCAAACTTTTGACAGGTTCTACCACAGGTTGGTTTATTATCGCTATGGCATTTTTATTCCTCTTGACCTTATTTGGAAATATGATATCCTGGTCACTCGGGGTCAATAATACAGCTTGTTATGCTGCGGAAAACGGAGATATGCCAGCATTCTTTGCTAAACGTAGTAGCAAAAATGATATGCCCGTAGGTGCAGCTATTGCCAATGGTATTGTTGCTAGCATCGTTGTGATTATCGCACCGATTTTACCGAATCAAGATTTATTCTGGGCCTTCTTTTCATTGAATCTGGTTATGTTCCTCTTGTCCTATGTGCCAGTGTTTCCAGCCTTTTACAAGCTACGAAAAATTGATCCAGATACTCCTCGTCCATTTAAAGTTAGTGGGAGTGATGCTTTTTTGAAAGTCTTGGTTGTTGTGCCAATGATTTTGATTATCATTTCATTGATTTTTACCGCACTACCATTATCGTTTGATGCAGAGACTTTGGAGGCACAATTACCAATCACGATTGGTTCAATCATTTTTATCCTTATTGGTGAAATCATCATATTTGTGAAAAAATAAAAAAATAAATGCTAAAAAATAAAGGAGAATAGTATGGCAAAACGTATTGTAGGGTCTACCCCTAAGCAAGACGGGTTTAGAATGCCCGGTGAATTTGAAGAACAAGAACAAATTTGGATGTTGTGGCCGTGGCGTAATGATAACTGGCGTCTAGGTGCAAAACCTGCTCAAAAAGCATTTTTAGAGGTGGCTGCAGCTATCAGTCAATTTGAGCCCGTCTCTCTCTGTGTACCACCTCTTCAATATGAAAATGCACTTGCACGTGTGGCGGAACTCGGTCGGGATAACATTCGCGTTATCGAAATGACCAATGACGACGCTTGGATTCGTGACTGTGGACCAACCTTCTTGATTAATGACAAGGGAGAGTGTCGGGCAGTAGATTGGGAATTCAATGCCTGGGGCGGATTGGTTGATGGTCTGTATTTCCCTTGGGATCAAGACGCTATGGTGGCTCGTAAAGTTTGTGAATTGACTGGAACTGATTCTTATAAAACAGAAGGGTTTGTATTAGAAGGTGGTTCTATCCATGTGGATGGCGATGGGACAGCTTTAGTTACTGAAATGTGCTTGCTCCATCCAAGCCGTAACCCACATATGACAAAAGATGAAATCGAGTAAACACTCAAAGACTATTTAAATTGTGAAAAAGTGATTTGGGTGAAGGATGGCATTGACCCGTATGAAACAAATGGTCACATTGATGATGTCGCTTGCTTTGTGGCACCAGGCGAAGTGGCTTGTATCTACACTGATGACGTCAACCATCCATTCTATAAAGAAGCAAAAGCTGCCTATGATTTCTTAGTGGAACAGACGGATGCCAAAGGTCGCAAGTTGAAAGTTCACAAAATGTGTGTGACAAAAGAACCATGTTATCTGAAGGATGCAGACAGTATTGATTATTCAGAAGGTGCCATTCCTCGTGAAGAAGGGGAAATTGCGATTGCGTCTTACTTGAATTTCTTGATTGTCAACGGCGGAATTATCTTACCACAATACGGTGACGAAAACGACCAATTAGCCGTTGAACAGGTACAAGCCATGCTTCCTGACCGCAAAATTGTTGGCGTTCAGACAACTGAAGTAGCTTACGGTGGTGGAAATATTCATTGTATTACTCAACAACAACCTGCAATTAAATAAAAGAGAAAGGGTTGGCCATTACTGACCAGCCCTTTATAATCCGAAAGAGAGAATCCTATGAAAAAACAAAAGATTGTCATTGCGCTTGGCGGAAATGCGATTTTATCATCCGATGCCTCTGCAAAAGCACAACAAAAAGCCCTAGAAGAAACTGTAAAGTCCTTGGTAGAATTGATCAAAGATGGACATGATTTGGTCATTACACATGGGAATGGCCCCCAAGTTGGAAATTTATTATTGCAACAAGTAGCTGCCGATTCCGAAAAAAATCCAGCTATGCCATTAGATACTTTGGTGGCAATGACTGAGGGCTCGATTGGTTTTTGGCTCGCGACAGCTTTAAACAATGAATTGTCTAGTCAAAACATTGATAAAGAAGTGGCCACGATTATGACAGA
>CAUTON010000123.1:0-3096 GCA_963539895.1 uncultured Streptococcus sp.
TTTTTTCATAAAAAGCAATTCCAATGCGATTGCCTTCTGTAACGGAGGTAATCCACTGTTCAGTGATACCGTAGGTTTCTTTTTGATAAGCAGTCAAGCCCTCAAGCAGAGCACTGCCTACACCCTGACGTTTGATATCAGGCCGAACATAGAAAACATAAACATGACCGGCATTCTGATCATCAACCCCGCCGCCAATGCAGCCAAGAACTTGGTTTCCTCTTTTTGCGACCCAGTAGCCATTCCAATACTTGGAGGTTTCCAGCACTTCTTTTGTCACGCGCTCTGGATTGTAGTATTCACGGATGACTTGCTGAATATAGTTTTCAGGATATATCCCCTGATATGTCTCAATCCAGCTGCTGCTGCAGATTTCGGAAATTGCTTTTACATCATCAACAGTTGCTTTTTGAACAGTAATATTCACTATTTTAATGCCTCTTTTTAATAATCCGGTCTCAAAACACCTGTAACCGTTGCCTTGGTGGCTTCGTAATCACCATCCACTACAACCTTGATAATCCGTTTTGCTTCCTCTTCTGGCGCAGGAACCAGCGGCAGGCGCAATGGCCCAACTTCAAATCCCATGTAGTTGAGGACCGCCTTAACTGGGGCAGGGCTTGGATAAGAGAAGAGGGCATTGACTTTCGGTACAAATTGGCGTTGGATGGCAGCCGCTTTTTTGATGTCGCTGTGTGCGATTGCTTCTAGCATCTCGTGCATTTCATCCCCATTGGTGTGCGAAGCCACAGAAATCACCCCGTCAGCTCCCAGATTCATGGCATGGAAAGCATCACCGTCTTCACCGGTATAGATGAGAAACTCTTCTGGCTTATGCTCGATCAGGTAAGCCATGTTGGCCAAACTAGTGCATTCCTTAACACCAATGATATTTGGATGTTCAGCTAAGCGGAGCATGGTTTCAGGTGTCATTTCTACCACGACACGTCCTGGAATGTTGTAAATGATGATAGGAAGATCAGATGCATCTGCAATGGCTTTGAAATGCTGGTACATACCTTCTTGAGACGGTTTGTTGTAGTAAGGTACGATAGCAAGACCAGCTGCAAAACCACCAAAAGCTGCGACTTCTTTTGCAAACTCAATGGAATCCCGCGTGTCATTGGTCCCCACACCAGCAATCAAGGGTACTCGACCATTGACAATCTTCTGCACGGCTGCAAAAAGTTCCAATTCTTCATCGTGCGTCAGGGTTGGACTTTCGGCAGTCGTCCCAGCCAGCAAAATACCGTCCGTATGGTGGGCCAGAAGGTGCTCCACCAGGTCTGGCAGGATAGCAAAGTTGATCGAACCGTCCTCTTTGAAGGGCGTAATCATGGCTGTAATCAGTTTTGCGTTTCTTAGTTGTTCAATAGACATAGGCAACTCCTTAACCTTTTTTACTTTCCTATTTTATCATATTTTTAGAAGTGATATGTTCAATAACAAAATTTCTTATCATAAAAGCCGAGTTCAAATCTCGGCTTTATTGGGTTCATCTGGCATGATAATGGTCAGACTTATATTCGCACTTTGTAGTGTCTTTTGAGCATCAACCAAAAAAGCAAGACAAGCATTAGTCGGCGAATACTGGAAAGTAAGCTTAATCACTTTCTCAGTAAAATCATCACCGTAACGATTTACATATTGCTTTTCCTGTAGGTAAATCAAATAGTTGTTAATTTTTTCCTGTAACATCTCCAAGTGAGTCTGTTCAGCAACTACTTCTTCCCACTGGAGTGGATCAATCAGTAACAACTCTAAATGGCCATCAACAACACCGATAGCATCAATCTGGTCTGTCTTGAAAAAGTCATAAAGCAGCACTTTGTCATCAATCAAATCTTGAGATTTTTGAACTGGTTTTTCCTTCTTTTTAAACCAACCAAACATAACTACTTCCTTTTTTATTTCAATTCAAATTTAAGCTCAGTTGTTGGGCGAACAAGGTTGCGATTGTGCAATTCTTCTGCGATTTGAACTGAATTCCAAGCGGCTCCTTTGAGGAGGTTGTCAGAAACCACCCACATGTGAATCCCTTTTTCAACATCCAAGTCCTTCCGAATGCGACCAACAAAGGTGTCACGCGAACCGACAGCATTCACGGCTTGTGGGTAGACCTGATGAGCTACATCATCTTCCAGCACAGCGCCTGGGAAGGCTGCGATAGCTGCCTTGACTTCCTCGATTGGGGCTAATTCCTTTGTCTCAATATAGACTGACTCCGAATGAGCGGAAAGAACAGGGATGCGGACACAGGTTGCAGATACAGCAATGCTGTCGTCTTCCATGATCTTTTTCGTTTCATTGGTCATCTTCATCTCTTCATAGGTATAATCGTTGTCAGTGAAGACATCGATTTGCGCTAAAGCGTTGAAGGCAATTGGATAGTGCTTTTTGTCGCCGCCAGATGGCAAGATGTCAGCATGTACATCTTTTGGATCTTTACCATCGTTGACCACTTCTTTCAACTCACGGACTGTTTCGTTGATAGCTGACTGACCTGCACCAGACACTGCCTGATAAGTCGATACAATGATGCGATCCAAGCCCCATTTTTGGCGAACAGGCTCAAGAGCCACCATCATTTGGATGGTTGAACAGTTTGGACAAGCGATAATTCCATTGTGGGCATCTAGCGCGTGTGCATTGACTTCAGGAACGACTAAGGGCACATCTGGATTTTGGCGGAAATGTGAGGTATTGTCTACCACGACAGCTCCTGCCTTGACAGCGTAAGGGGCAAACTTAGCGGAGACAGAGCCACCCGCTGAAAAGAGGGCGATATCGACACCTTCGAAGGCATCTTCAGTCGTCAATTCAACTGTTACATCTTGTCCCTTGTATTGCAAGACCTTTCCTGCTGAACGGCTAGAAGAAAGCAAGCGAATCTTGTCAATCGGAAGGGGTGATTGCTCTAATTGCTGAATCATGCGTGTGCCAACGGCGCCTGTAGCGCCTACAACTGCTACTGTATATCCCATAAAAACCTCTTTGTGAATAGTATTCTTTATTATTTGTACAATTATACTATAAATATTCTAAAAATAAAAGCAAATTTACAGAAAATTTTTACATCTTGGGTATGTAAAAAAG
>CAUTON010000124.1:0-3089 GCA_963539895.1 uncultured Streptococcus sp.
ATACTATTTTAAAACTAAATAACTATAAAATCAGCCAAAGTTATCTCTGAGATTTTCAGACTAACTTGGCTGATTTTTTTATTTTCACAGATAGTTAATAGCAACCTAAAACAAATTTACCACCCTGACGCTCTCTTCAAATCCCGTCAGGGTCACACCTAGGAGACGGATGCCTTGGCTAGACTCCTCCAGCTGGTCATAGATTTCCTGAGCGATGCGCTCAATAGTCTCTGCGTCGTCGATTCCTTCATCTAGACTAATGCGCTTGGTTAGGGTGGTAAAGTCCGCGTAGCGTAGTTTGAGAACAACAGTCCGTCCTTTCTTGCCATGCCTTTCTAAACTGTCCGCCACACGTTTGCTGAGGCTGGCCAGCTCCTTTTTGACATCGTCATCTCCGTAGAGGAGCTTGCCGTAGGTCCGCTCTTTACCGATAGACTTGCGCACTCGCTTTGTCTTTACTTGTGAATTGGAAATACCTCGCGCTCTGCGGTACAAGTCATAACCAAAACGCCCAAAGCGATCAATCAAAGTCATCTCAGGAATTTCCAGCAAATCAGCTCCCGTGTAAACACCCATCTCATGCAGCTTTTCGACAGATTTTTTTCCAACTCCGTAAAATTTTTCAATCGGTAGGCCAGATAAAATGGAGATGGCGTCATCTGGTACAATGACAGTAAGCCCATGTGGTTTTTCCATATCGGAGGCAATTTTCGCTAAAAATTTATTATAGGAAACTCCTGCCGATGCAGTCAGGTGAAGCTCCTTCCAGATATCATACTGAATCAGCTTGGCTATTTTCACAGCTGACGAAAGCCCCAATTTATTATGGGTCACATCCAGATAAGCCTCATCAATGGACATTGGCTCTACTAAATCCGTGTAGCGATAAAAGATTTCTCTAACCTGCAAGCCTACTTGCTGGTATTTTTCGTAGTTTCCTGAAATAAAAATCCCTTGCGGACAGCGCTCATAGGCTTCTTTTGCAGACATGGCCGAATGCACGCCAAAAGCCCGCGCCTCATACGAACAGGTCGACACAACTCCACGCCCGCCAGTCTGCCTTGGATCCCTTGCAATGATGACAGGTTTCCCTTTCAGCGAAGGATTGTCACGCACCTCGATAGCAGCAAAAAAAGCATCCATATCGATATGAATGATTTTTCTAGATGTATCATTGATCAGTGGGAAAATGAGCATAAATCGCCTCTCCTTGCATAACAATACAGCCCCTTCGACACTTCACAGCGCCTGAACCTAGTAACTGCTCCACTCCTCCATCTGTTTCTCAAATGCCAGCCTCTCTTGATAGCGAGATTCTTCCAACAGTTCACGATTCGATAAATAATCCCGATGGTACTCCTCCATGCCATCTTGCAGTCTGTAAATGAAGTGATTTCTATCCTGCAAAATATCGCTATCCTGATAAGCTTCATAAACCTGCTCAATCAAAAAATCCGTCCGAGAGCGAAACTGGTAATGATAATCTTCCAGCAGCTCCTCTGCTCGGTCGAATGCTCGTTTTCTGGCGTAATACTCGTGTTCTAGCTCGCTGATTTTCCAACTATCTACCATTCTCTCATCCTCTATTTTCTAATCGGATTTTGTAGGTCAGGTTTCTTAATGCCTTGACTCAAATATTCCTGCGCCTTTTCTGCTGTTTTTCCTTCAAAGCCTTCCTTGATATTTGCGATATAGGTTGTGGAGGCATAGGTCTTCATATCCGTTGCCGCCTGTGGCAAAAACGTTTTTAGCTGGTTTCTCTGCTCAGTGATTTTCCCTTTTTTAGCTTGGATAACAGCTTGCATCGTCAGTTGTTCTTGTTTTTTCATCTGATTAAGGAATTGCTGTTGCTGCAAATCCGTATCTAAAAGAGCATCCAGTGGATTAAACATCTTATTTTACTCCTACCATCACTTAAAAAAATCTGCTCCCTGCTTGTCTACATCTTCCAGCTGCTGAGCTGCCTTGGCTAGATTATCTGAAAATGTGGAAATCTTCTCCCCATAAACATCAACCTCACGCAAAGTGCTCTCCTCTATGCCCTCATCCCAGACACTGCCCATCTGAAAACCAGCCAACAAGGCCTCAACCTCAGCTGACGATGAATACTGCGCCATCGAATACACTTGCATCCGGCCAACATCAATAATGGCTTGTACCTGCGCCTTGGCATCCGCCACTTGTTTCTTGACCGCGTTGACCTGTTCTTCTGTTTGAAGCAAGGCCAGCTGGGCTGATGACTGCAACAGTTCCGCACGCAGCCGGATTCGCTCTGCAGCATCAGTAGTCGCTCGGATAAGCTCTTGATACTTGGGAATATTCTCCATGTTCCATTTAACAGCCGCAATCTTAGCATCGTCTATAATCGCTTGGTACCGTCTCTTATATTCCTGAATCTGTGCTACAGAAAGAGGAAGAGAAGAGCGAAACTCTGCCACCAACTCAGCCAAGCGCTGACCTGCCACCAAGAGCTCTGGATGAAAATCCGCACTGGCTACCAAGGGAGTACCATCGGGTCCGATTTGGTAGACACCAAACATATGAGCACTCGGAGTGTCAAAAGAATTAGTGAAGCGCAGCGGCACAATCACATTGACTTCTCCTAACTGCTGGTCTAAAGGTTTGTCTCGATTGAGCATACTCACCATGTCAAATGGGTTTACATAGTATTTGACCTTGGCAGAAATAGCATTGATTTGTTCTTGGGACAGGCCCATTTTCCTCAAACTATCTGTCACATCCGGTCCGTTGAAGAGGACAACTTCACCAATCCTGTCTAAATCCTCCAAACTCAAACTCCCCATCCCTTGAACAATCGCCATAGTTCCCAAAGAATGGCCTGTGATATTAAGCTTCGTGTCGGCAGGGGCCTCGCTTTTCAGTCTAGCTACAAGCGTCTGCATCGCCTGACCCGCCAGCTTTCCTTGAGGAATAGAAGCATTCTTCAGAAAAAATGGAGCGTTATTCCCTCCCCAGTCATTCCAGTTGCTGGGATTATCAATCTCAAAGACACCATCACTCCCCCGAACCGCCAGATAAGCAGCCTTAGAGTCCTTTAAGCTAGGCGCACTCGTCAAAAAATAAGCATT
>CAUTON010000125.1:0-2997 GCA_963539895.1 uncultured Streptococcus sp.
TTAGTTTGGATTTTGGATGGAAATAGAAAGTGTACGAGTATCAATAGTTGCTATTCCACCTATTGTCACAGTGAAGAGTGGCTGTGTGTGTGCAAAATCTAAATCGTAGAGAACGGGAATAGTCTTCAAAATGGGAAACTTATCTAAGATGAAATGCAAGACTTTTTCTGTCATGTCGAATTCTTTAGGAAAACGTCCGATGAGGAGGGCTTGTGGATTGGGATAGCTTTGCAAGAGAGCTGCCAGCTCACGGGCAAAGTGTTCTGGTGGATAGCCTTCGGCTTCTTCTACGCAGAGAATATAGGATTTTCCTTGAGGAGCGTAAGCTGTGCCGCGTAAGAGGGCAAAGGTAGAGAGGCTGCCACCGATGATTGTCCCAGTCGCCTGGCCAGGATTGTAAACTTTCCACTCTGTAGACTGGAAATGCCGAGGACTGTCGGGGATAAACCAGGCATCACTAGACCATTCAGTACTAGGGGTCAGGTCATAATGCTCTTGGCTCAGAGCTTTTAGCCAGGATTCTGCCTGGTAATCTTGCCCTTCCTTCATTTTGAAGCTGGAATAAGATGGCCCCATAAAGGTATTCATGCCAGTTTTGGCGTAAATGGCATTGAGTAGAGCTGTTGTATCCGAGTAGCCACAAAAGATTTTGGGATGTGTTTTTATAAGTTCAAAATCTAAATATGGCAAGAGTTCATTGGCATTCCAGCCGCCGATAGTGGCAAGAATGGCATCGACTGAGTTATCTAGGAAAGCCTCGTGGATATCGGCTACACGACTTTCGATAGAAGCGGAACCCATTATATCATTTTCAAAGTAGTAAGTTGAAAAGGAAACGGTAAAACCGAGATGTTCTAAGTATTCTTTGGCAACAAGATTGGCCTCAAAACCACCGATGGTCTCAATCGATTGAGATGGGCTGATGACTCGAATGCGGTCACCTTTTTTTAGTCGTTTCACGTAGATACCTCCTAAAATATTTTTAAAATCATATCAAAAAATCTGATTTTTGTACAGGACTTACGAATAGATAAGGTGAGGTGAAAAGAATGATACAAAATGTAGCCAAAAACTTAATCCAAGAAGCGGTGGATGTCCGCGCGAGCGATATTTATCTAGTGCCACGGGAGGACTCCTACCAACTCTTTCGACGTGTGGGTGATGAGCGTCTCTTTTTAGAAGATGTGGATGCCGATGAGGCAGCAGCCGTCATTAGCCACTTTAAATACCTAGCTGGAATGAATGTTGGCGAGAAGCGCCGTAGCCAGCAGGGCTCTTGTGATTATGACTATGGAGATGGCGAGTTCCCTATCCGCCTGTCCAGTGTAGGAGACTACCGTGGGCGAGAGAGTCTGGTGATTCGGCTTCTTCACACGAATGATTTGGAGTTGAAATTCTGGTTTACTGAAGGGCAAAGCTTACTCAAAGAAATCACTGGACGGGGACTCTATCTTTTTTCGGGTCCAGTTGGCTCTGGAAAGACCACGCTTATGTACCATTTGGCCAAGTTGAAATTCCAGGGTCAGCAGGTCCTCACGATTGAAGACCCAGTTGAAATCAAGCAAGCAGATATGCTCCAACTCCAGCTCAATGAAGCGATTGGAGCTACTTATGATAATCTCATCAAACTCTCCTTACGTCACAGACCTGATCTTCTCATCATTGGGGAAATAAGGGATAAGGAGACTGCACGGGCTGTCATCCGAGCCAGTCTGACGGGTGCGACAGTCTTTTCGACAGTTCATGCCAAGTCGATTGCTGGCGTCTACCAGCGCATGCTGGAACTAGGTGTCAGTCAGGACGAGCTGGACAATGCCTTGCAAGGGATTGCCTACCAAAGATTGATAGCGGGAGGAGGTGTTATTGATTTTGCCAGAGAAAACTATCAAAGTCACAAAAACGACCAGTGGAATGCGCAGATTGATCAGCTTTTTGCAGCAGGACATATCACTGAGCGGCAGGCAGAAACCGAGAAAATTACCGCTTAACCGCCAGCGCAAGGTCATCCAACTCTTTCGCAACCTCTTTGACAGTGGCTTTCATCTGGGGGAGATTGTTGACTTTCTCAGGCGCAGCCAACTTTTGGAAAATCACTATACGGATCTTCTGCAAGCGGGACTCGTCAAGGGGCAAGCCTTTTCCCAGCTCCTAGCAGAGTTACGCTTTTCAGACAATGTGGTCACCCAAGTGGCCCTGTCAGAGCTGCATGGCAATACAGGCCTCAGCCTAGCCAAAATCGAGGAGCACTTGGCCAATCTAGCCCAGGTCAAGAAAAAGCTGATTGAAGTTGCGACCTATCCCTTTGTTCTGTTGACTTTTCTCATTCTTATCATGTTAGGTTTGAAAAACTACTTGATTCCCCAGATGGAGGAGGGAAACTTAGCAACTCAGCTCATCAGCCAGCTGCCCATCATTTTTCTTGGGACTCTTGTGGGGCTACTGTTCCTATTTCTAGCTGTCCGCTTTTGGTATAAGAAGGGGAAGAAAATCCAGGTCTTTAGTCAATTAGCTCGTTTGCCCTTCCTAGGCCCATTTGTCCAACTCTACCTAACCGCCTACTATGCAGGTGAGTGGGGCAACCTTCTCAGTCAGGGTCTTGAGATGGACCAAATTGTCCGTATCATGCAGGACCAGCCTTCCGCCCTTTTTCGAGAAATGGGGAAGGAACTGGAAACCGCTTTTCTGTCAGGCACAGCCTTTCACGAGCAGCTGACAGCCTATCCCTTTTTTACAAAAGAACTCAGTCTCATGGTCGAATACGGACAGGTCAAAGATAAGCTAGGGACAGAATTGTCCTTATATAGTAAGGAAAAGTGGGAAGCTTTTTTCACAAAAATAAACCAGTCTATGCAGCTGATTCAGCCCATCATTTTCCTATTGGTAGCCGTCATGATTCTGCTCATATATGCTGCCATGCTACTACCCATTTACCAAAATATGGAGATTTAATATGAAAAAAATCAAAGAAAAAACACTCAAAGCCTTTACTCTTATCGA
>CAUTON010000126.1:0-2938 GCA_963539895.1 uncultured Streptococcus sp.
ACTTTTACTGCAATATTTTTTTCTGTCATTAGATAATCTCCGCAAAACGTTTGGCACTACGGTTAAATACATACAAACCAATCGCCAAGACAATAAATGGAATCAGGTATGGAATCATGATATACCACCAGTGGTTGGACATCTGCCAGATGGTAACATTGGCAGGGTCAATCAAGATATAACGCAAATCCTGGATGATCTGAGCAACTGGACTTAGCATGAGGAATTTAGCCGCTAGCATACTCTGATCCGTCACATAGGTAATCGGGTAGATAATTGGCGTCGCATAGATCCCTGCCTGCATGAAGACTTCCCAGATTTGGTTGGCATCGCGGAATTTGACAAAGAGTGTTGACAAAATAAGGGCAATCCCAAAAGCTAAGGCAAACAACTCAATAAAAAGCGGGATAGCGAAGATTGCACGCCATGAAGTAGATGCACCATTGATAAGGGCAAAAATCAAAACAACAATCAGATTGAGTCCAAAGTTAATCATAGCGCCACAGATGGCGGACAAGACGATGATGTGCTTGGAAAAACTGAGTTTCCGCAGCAAGTCTCCCCGTGTCACGATAGAGACCATCCCCATATTGGTCGCTTCTGAAAAGAAGGACCAGACCACATTCCCCAAGAGAAGAGCAACAGGCCAGTGAGGAACACCCGCTCCTAAAGGTAAAAAACGTACAAAAACCACATACATGATAGCGAACATCATGAGGGGTTTAAGGATTGACCAGAGGTAGCCAATAACGCTACCTTGGTAACGCAATTTAAAGTCTGTTTTAATCAATTCTTTTAACAGAATCCGATTTTTCTTGGAAAATAAATCCATTGTTACTCCTTATAGGCAAATTTAGTGATAATCAGGATTGAAAAGACCAGGGTATGAAAGGCCTTGTTTTTTTTCAAGCCATATTTTCTAAGAGTGCGAGCCCGCTCTAGCATGCCCTTATCTAGAATACCGACAAAGGCTTGAACCAGCTCTTTCTTGTCAGCAGATAGTGACAGGTCTAGCAAGAGCTTGGCTTGTGCTTGGCTACGCTTAATCAAATCCCAGTAGACTGCAAAGAGCAGGTGGGGGCGTAGCCACTTCTGTACGCGCTTGGACAGGGTACGAGCACCGAGGACATTGTTGTCATGCTGACGATAGAGTTCGCCTGGCTGATCAATATAAATCAGCTTACCAAAGGCAGCGGCTAAAAGCGCCAGATACCAGTCGTGCATGATGATCTGATCAGTCTGGGTCCAGAATTGAGCCAGAGCGTGGTTGATCATGGCGACGCCACCTGTGACTGTATTTTCGGTCAGCTCTTGGACCAATTCTGTATTGGCGTGTCCTGACTGGCTACGAATCATACTTTCTGTCATGACTTCCAAATTTTGATTAACCACAGTCAAATCCGTATAGACCATGAGAGGCTGAGTGGTGTCCTCTTTTTCAATAGCGGCTAGACTAATGGCAAGCTTATCTGGCAGCCAGACATCGTCCTGATCACTAAAAAAATAAACATCTGCCTCTTCAAACTTGGTCAAAGCATAGAAACTCTTGATGACGCCCAGATTCGTCTGGTCGTTTTCATTGATAAAGGCAATCCGTGCATCGGCTGCTGCATACTGGCGGATGATGTCTCTGGTCCCATCACTGGAGCCATCATCACGGATGAGAAGCTGCCAGTCGGTCACGGTCTGGGACTGGATACTTTCAATTTGCTGGGCTAGAAATTTCTCACCATTGTAGGTGGACATGAGAATGTTGATTTTCATTTTAAAAATAAGTCCTCGTACTGACGGACAATCCCCTCCCATGTGTAATGTTGCTGCATGTGTTCTTTAGCTACTTTGCCTAGCCCCAAGTCTTCCTCTGCTTGGTCAACTTGGTCAATAAGCTGAGTCAAGTTCCCTGCTTCCTTTGTCCAATAGCGAGCAGTATCACCTGCTACTTTTTTGTTAAAATCAACTGCCAAAACTAGGTTTTCATTGGTCTGGGCAAGGGCTTCTAGAAGGCCAGGATTAGTCCCCCCGACCTCGTGACCATGTATATAGGCACGCGCTTCTTGGCGGATATACTTGAGTAGATCGCGGTCGTAGACCGTTCCCGCAAACTTGATGCGTTTATCCTTGTCAAAGCCAGTCTTCGTTTTTAATTCCTCAAAATAGCTGGATCCTTCATGATTGCAGATAATGAGCAAATCCCGCTGGGTGCTGGATGCCATAAATTCTCGAATCACTGCTTCATAATTATTTTCAGGAACAAAACGGCCTACAATGAGAAAATAGTCCTTTTCAGCTGTTTTCCATTTGTCAAAAAAATCTCGGACACGGGCTGAGTCAGCTGTCAAGGTCGTTTGCTCAAGGTCAGTCCCGTAGGCGATGAAGGTCGTCTTTCCCCAAGGATAGCTAGTCTTGAGGTAACTCTCAATCCCTTGATTATCCGAAATAATCAAGTCAGCATGTTTAGTCATGACCTTCTCTGCATACTTGAGATAGGCTTGGACTGGCTTGGCCCACTTGCTGCGCTTCCACTCCAGGCCATCTGGATTGACAAAGAGTTGCCCACCGATTTTATGGATTTTCTTGGCAAATGGTGCGATGAAAGCCCCGATCGTATTGCCCAGAATATAGAAAATAGGTTGTGCTATCTGCTCCTTTTCAATGATGGAAAAAGCATAGGAAATGGCCATCATGTCATAGGCAATAACACGAGCTGGCCCAAGTTTTGGCGGGTTAATCGTGTAACAATCCGCACCATGAAACTCACTGTGTGTCTGGCGGCTATCATCACTCAGACAAGCTACATGGTAGTGGATGTCAGGGGATTGCTGGCGGCTCACCAGCTCTTCGACAAAGGTCTCAAAGCCGCCGTACTTGGCTGGCAAGCCCCGACTTCCGATGATAAATATATGTTTGCTCATTCTCTCAACTTCCAATAAGTACAATC
>CAUTON010000127.1:0-2766 GCA_963539895.1 uncultured Streptococcus sp.
GGTTAACTTAATGACATTGACCGTGAGGTTCGCCTTTTCTTATGCTTGTGTTTTTTCGAGGATGTAGTCCTTGATGCCGGGATACTTCTCGGTGTTAAATTTGCGGGAGAAGAGGTGGCCAGTGGCAATCCCTACATCCAGCTGGGCTAGGTCATGAGCTGAGTCGGTCCATTCGTAAGGATGGCCATCCCACCAGTTGATGTAACGAAGATTTCCTTGAAGCTCACCTGGAATATCGGTCACAGGCTCGTAGTGATAGATGTGCTCAATCAGTCTAGCCCGTGTCAGCACCATCGGCAGGTAGAGCTCATCGGCACAGAAGGATTTGCGGAAGTGTTTTTCGATGAAGGCGCGGTCATCTAGGATGGCTTTGATCACATCGGGACCAATAGATTTCCAGTTAGCATAAGAGTCCAGTCCCCATTTTTCCCGATTGCCGTGGAGTCGGTCGATTTTTAGGAGGGATTGGACCTTGTTTTCCAGGATGCGGTAGGCGCGCAAGAGCTTGCGGGCAGGTGTGGAGAGGGTACGAGCTGAGATTTTTGTGGTCAGATGGTACTGTTCGACCAGCTTGTGTAGTTTCAAATCACGAAATTCATCCTGATTGAAACGGGTGATGAAAATCTTGTCGGTCTTATCCGCAAAAAACTGATAAATTTTCTCAGGGGTAGCTAGGGGCAAATCAACGCCGGATAGAAGATGGTACATGGCATAGTCGTCTTTTTGGCTAGCGTAGTCAAAGAGGAGAAGCTCATTTTCAATCTGTGTGTAGTCACCCCAGTAAACAGCCATTCTCGGCACCAGATAGGTGGTGGAATGCTGACTAACTGCTTGAATGGCATCCAATTCTTCCTGAGAAAGAGTGGCTTTTTTATCGATATGAACAAAGATGTCGTGCCCTTCGTAATCTAAAAGTGAAATGAGAAATTTGAGTTGCTCAAACTTGTCATGGGCAACGATCAGATAGGCTTGCTTTTGCATACTGGCTTCCTTTTAAAGTGAATTCATATTATTCTAACCTAAATGCTGGAGTTTTACAAGTGAATGGGAAAAAGCTATAATAAAGACTAGTCTATGAAAAGTGAGAAAAATATGTCTACAAAGCAAGAAACAACTTCAGGCCACCAGGAGCAGATGGCGCGTGGGATGGCCTGGCTGACAGCTGGTAATTTTATCAGCCGTCTCTTGGGAGTCATCTATGTCATCCCTTGGTATGCTTGGCTGGGTCAAGATCAAGAACTGGCAAATGGTCTTTTTGGGATGGGCTATCAAGTCTATGCTATGTTTCTCTTGATTTCGACATCAGGTTTACCGACGGCAGTGGCCAAGCAAGTGGCCAAGTATAATGTCCTTGATAAGGAAGATGTGACCTACTACTTAGTCAGACAATTTCTGAAATTGATGGTCCTAGCAGGTGCAGTCTTCGCCCTCATCATGTACTTGAGTTCGCCACTAATTGCAGATTTGTCAGGGACGAGGGAATTGGTGCCTGTCCTGTATAGCTTGGTGCCGCCGCTCTTATTGTTCCCTGCCATGAGTGTCATGCGTGGCTTTTTCCAAGGGGTGCATGATTTGAAACCCTACGCTCTCAGCCAGATTGCGGAGCAGATTGTTCGTGTAATCTGGATTTTAGCGGGAACCTTTTTTGTCATGAAATTGGGTTCGGGTGATTACCACGAGGCGGTCGTGCAATCAACTTTTGCGGCTTTTATCGGAATGATTGCTAGTATCATCGTGCTCTACTTTGCCTTGCAAAAAGCTGGATACTTGTCCAAAATCTTTGGCAAAAATTCGTCTAAGCCTGATGTTGATATCAAAGCGTTGGTGTTTGAAACAATCAAGGAAGCCATTCCGATTATCATTATTGGCACTGCTTTCCAAATCTTCCAATTGATTGACCAATTTACCTTTGTCAACTTCATGGAAGTCATCACCAGTTTGAGCAATAAAACGCTCCTGTCCCTCTATACTTACATGCTGACCAATCCGAGCAAGATTACCATGCTGATTATCAGTATCACGGGATCAATCGGTAGCGTGGCTATTCCTCTGATTACGGAGCGCTACATTAAGGGAAATAAGCAGGCGACGGCTGACCTGATTACGGATAACTTGCAGATGCTCTTTGTCTTTGTCGTTCCTGCTATTGTCGGGACGGTTATTCTAGCAGTGCCTCTCTATAATTTCTTCTATGGCACGGAATACAAGGCGGTTGCTATCCCGCTTTTCCAAGCCAATTTGGTTCAAATTATTGTTTTAGGTCTGTATTCGGTCTTGGGGGTTGCCATTCAAGCCATTTTCCAGAATCGAAAGGCGGTTTATTACTTCTTGACAGGGCTGCTCATTAAAGTCATCATCCAGTATCCTTTTATCTATCTGTTCAAAGAATTTGGCCCTATACTCGCCTCAACAGTCGGCTTGGGAGTGTCAGTCATCCTTTTCTATAGATGTATTCATAAAGTTGTGCCAATCCAGACAGGAGCAGTTGTAAAGGATCTCAAAGTCATCCTCCTCATGTCGGCTATAATGGGAGTTGTTGTTGCTCTACTTGAGTATGGCTTGTTGCAATTTGTTTCTGTGGATACTCGTGTCAACAGTGCGATTCATTTGGTCCTTGTGGGTGGAATTGGGATGTTACTTTATCTGCTTCTCTCTCTCAAAACACGTCAGCTTGATCGCTTGATTGGCGGACGGGCAGATAGCCTCCGACGCACCTTACATATTTCGTAATTTTTCAGAAAGCCTGCGAAAGCAGGTTTTCTTTTT
>CAUTON010000128.1:0-2673 GCA_963539895.1 uncultured Streptococcus sp.
TAGAGGTCTCAAATAAAAATTCGAAAAGGTGTGCTTAGTCATACCTTTTTTGATATAATGAAGTGTTATTAAAAAAGGTTTCATTAGCCTTGAAAGGATATGACATGACAAACAAATCATTCTACATTACCACGCCGATTTACTACCCATCTGGGAAATTGCATATCGGCTCTGCCTACACGACCATCGCTTGTGACGTGTTGGCCCGCTACAAGCGTCTCATGAACAAGGACGTTTTCTACCTGACGGGTCTCGATGAGCACGGGCAAAAAATTCAGACTAAGGCTGAAGAAACTGGCATCACGCCTCAAGAGTACGTAGACGGCATGGCGGTTGGCGTCAAAGAACTCTGGAAGTTCCTTGACATTTCTTACGACAAATTTATCCGCACGACTGACGATTATCACGAGACCGTGGTGGCGGACGTTTTTGAAAAATTGCTGGCGCAGGGTGATATTTACTTGGGTGAATACCAAGGTTGGTACTCCGTTTCTGACGAAGAATTTTTCACCGAAAGCCAATTGACAGAAGTATTCCGTGACGAAAATGGTAATGTGACAGGCGGTATCGCGCCGTCAGGTCACGAGGTAGAGCTGGTGTCTGAGGAATCTTATTTCTTCAAGCTCAGCAAGTACCAAAAACACTTGGAAGCTTTCTTCAAAGCCAAACCCGATTTCATCAGCCCAAATGTTCGCATGAATGAAATGCTGAAAAACTTTATTGAGCCTGGTTTGGAAGATTTAGCGGTGTCTCGCACCACCTTTACATGGGGTGTCCCAGTCAAGTCTAATCCGAAACACGTGGTTTACGTTTGGATTGATGCTCTGCTTAACTACGCTACAGCGCTGGGTTATGGTCAGGCAGACGATGCGAATTTTACCAAATTCTGGACAGGTCAGACAGTGACCAAATCATGGACTGACGAAAATGGCAAGACTTGGGATTTCACAGTTAGCCCAGAAGTTAACCACATGGTTGGTAAAGACATACTGCGTTTCCACAGCATTTACTGGCCAATTATTCTTATGGCGCTGGATTTACCATTACCAAATCGCCTCATTGCCCACGGTTGGTTTGTCATGAAAGACGGCAAGATGTCTAAGTCCAAAGGTAATGTTATTTACCCAGAAATGCTGGTCGAGCGTTTCGGACTTGATCCGCTTCGCTATTACTTGATGAGAAGTCTTCCTGTCGGCTCTGACGGGACATTCACGCCTGAGGACTACGTGGCCCGCATCAACTACGAGCTGGCCAATGACCTGGGCAACCTCCTCAACCGGACTGTTGCCATGATTAACAAATATTTTGGTGGCCAAATCCCTGCCTATGTGGAAAATGTGACCGACTTTGACGCTGACTTGGCAGCGGTCGTTGCGGAAAACTTGGCTGCCTACCATAAAAACATGGACGCTGTCGACTATCCACGTGCGTTGGAAGCAGTCTGGAACATCATTTCTCGCACCAACAAATATATCGACGAGACCGCACCATGGGTTCTGGCAAAAGATGAAGCTGACCGTGAACAATTAGCAGCAGTCATGGCGCACTTGGCAGCCAGTCTCCGTGTGGTGGCCCATCTCATCCAGCCATTTATGATGACGACGTCAAATGCCATCATGGAGCAACTAGGTCTTGGCGCCAGCTTTGACCTTGAAAACTTGGCACTAGACGGACTCCCAACGGGTATCACAGTTGTTGCCAAAGGGACTCCAATTTTCCCACGCTTGGACATGGAAGCAGAAATCGCCTATATTCAAGACCAGATGAATGCTGGCAAGCCAGCCGTCGAAAAAGAGTGGAATCCTGACGAGGTCGAGCTCAAGTCTGAGAAGGAAGAAATCAAATTCGAGACCTTCGACGCCGTGGAAATCCGCGTGGCAGAAGTGAAAGAAGTGTCAAAAGTAGAAGGCTCGGACAAATTGCTTTGCTTCCGCTTGGACGCAGGTGACGGTGAAGACCGCCAAATTCTGTCTGGTATCGCCAAATTCTATCCAAACGAGCAAGAATTGGTCGGGAAAAAACTCCAAATCGTCGCCAACCTCAAACCGCGTAAAATGATGAAAAAATACGTCAGCCAAGGCATGATTTTGTCTGCCGAACACGAGGGCAAGCTGACAGTATTGACCGTCGACCCAGCTGTACCAAACGGTAGTGTGATTGGGTAAAAGGGCTAGAAGCTGGTTTTAACAATCAGTTTCTTTTTGAAAATAGGATTTATGAAATTGAAAAAAAGATATATTCGCGGATTCGATGGATTGAGGACAATCGGCGTGCTGTCTGTCATCCTCTACCACATGTTTCCTGAAACCATCGGGGGGGGGGTATCTAGGAGTCGCACTGTTTTTTGTGGTGTCAGGCTATCTGATTACCGACCAATTGCTACAGGAATATGAGGCGACGCATACTATTCGGCTCTTGGAATTTTACAAGAGACGGCTGAAGCGTCTCTATCCAGCTATGATTCTGGTCATGTTTGCAACGGCCCTCTATATGGCCATTTTCCATTCCAATTTTTTAAATAACATGCGGATGGTGTTTATCTCCAGTTTTTTCTCCTTTAATAACTGGTGGCAGATTGCTAAAGGTGGTTCATACTTTGCAAATTTAATGGCAGAGGCCCCCTTTACGCATTTTTACAGTTTGGCAATTGAGGCACAATTTTATCTGGTATGG
>CAUTON010000129.1:0-2644 GCA_963539895.1 uncultured Streptococcus sp.
CCATTCGCCATGAGCTGATTGATTTAGAAGCGGAGCTAATCACTCTCCTCGAGACGACTCTCCCCATTGATGGTGTCACCATTGCCAGCAACGATAAAGGCTTAATGGATGCTGGTACCCACTTTCATGTCCACTTGATTCCACGTCGTAAAAATGATGGTTTTTGGGATTCAATCAACCCAGCCCTTGAAAACTGGGACCTGACAAACTTTTTATCCTCACTGCATTAAAAAAACGCCCCAAGGCGTTTTTTTAATTGACCGCAACTGCTTCGTAAATCGTATCCTCCAAAGCAGCCTGATAATCAGACAGACCAAACTCTTTAGCTGTCTCCACTGTGGCAGTCCCAGCTTCTAAATCAACCACGACCGATGTGACACCGTCCATTTCCTGCAAATGAGTGGTCACATGCTTTTGGCAATTTTGACAAGACATATGTTCGACTTTGACGATTTGTTTCATGATTTCCTCCTAATGATGATGCCCACAGGTACATTGCCCCGGGATGCAGTGACAGGATAACTCCATTGGAGCATCCTTTTTCAACTTTTGAGCTTGCTCCGCAATTTTTTGTAAATCACTTTGCGAGAATTGACCTAAGGTCAAAAGCTGTTCCACCAGTTGACCGTTTTTCGTCGAGCAGATAGCCGACAAGAGCGTATGGAGCTGATTGTCCAAGTGCTCTGATTCACTCAGGAGTGGCCTGTAGCGGTACTTAGTCCCGACCTTCTCCATCTGAATGAACCCTTTTTGTCGCAACCGCCCCAGCAAGGTCTTGATGGTAGCCGACTGCCAGTCAAATCCATCCTTCAAAAAATGGACAATCTCCTGCGAACTACTGCCTGGATGAGCCCAGACAACCCGCATGACCTGCCACTCTGCAGCAGAAATACTCACTTCTTGCATGACAAACTCCTTTGAAATTAGTTTACAATTGTAATCATAAATTGTCAAGTAAGCCATACTAAAAGAGTTGAAAATCTCAACTCTTTTCATTCATCAATGCGCCAACATTTCCTGCGCAATTTCTAAACCAGTCATATCTTCTGGATAGTAGGTTGGCCAGTTTTCCATTTCTTCTAAGAGAGATTCTTGGCTTTCCCCGCCGAAGAAGATGTGGAAGTGAGTAGCATTCGTATCTGTGATATTATGGTCACTAAACTGTACATACTTGTACTCACCCGCATCACTATCCGTCGCCTCAAAGAGATAACGAACGCCACGATTACCCTTGCTGTAGGTCAAAATCTTGTAACCAACATATTTGTAAGTATGAGTCTCAGACTGGTCACCCACGACAAATTCCATCGTATCATCTGTGATGTTAATAGCGTCCACATTGGTCTCGTATCCAACCGTGTAGTATTCCTTGTACTCTTCAGCCGTCATAGCTCCATCAGACAATTTCGCCTTGTAGTCCCAGACTTGGTCAAAAGTTCCATCCACGAGATATGGGTAGACAGACTGCCAGTTTCCAGCGTAATTTGCCAAGCTACGATCTTCTACCGCAGAGTCCTCAAAGTAACCTTGGTAAACGGTTTTCTCCGCTTCCTCTTCAGGCTCGATGGTCGGTCCATCTTGGCTAGTTGTTTGCTCCAAAGCCTTCAAGTTAGCTTCCATGACAGAGATATAGTCCTCGCCCTCTTCCATCGCCTCGTTGGTCAAACTTTCCAAGGTATTGAGTGGCAAGAGTTCGACACCTGTTTCTTCCGCCAAAGTCTCAGCCGTCGCTGAGGAATTATTTTCTTCGTAGTAGATGTATTTGATTTCGTATGTGTTGATGTAGTCTGTCAACTCTGCCAAGCGCGAAGGAGTTAAATCTTCATCAGCATTGAGACCCGTGATGGACACTTGTTCCAACCCGTAGTCCAATGCCAAGTAAGCAAAGGCCGTATGCTGAGTCACAAAGGCTGTTTGTTTGGCAGCAGACAAGGTTTCCGTGTATTGGTCATTGAGCGCTGTGAGTTTTTCAAGGTAAGCCGCCGCATTTTCAGTGAACACTTCTTCCTTCTCTGGATACAAGGCAATCAGCTGATCCCGCATGTTTTCGACCATTGCGATTGACCGCTCAGGAGACAACCATAGGTGCGGATCATAGGCATGGTGATGCCCTTCTTCACCCTCTTCATGCTCGTGTTCAGACTCACTACCTGGCAATAGAATCATGCCTTCTGTCGCATTAACGACACCGACTTCTTCCGTATCGACAGAGCCCAGCACATCTGGCACCCAGGTTTCCATGTTTTCATTCTCGTAGACAAAAACATCCGCTTCTTGGATTTCGGCGATATTTTTAGCCGATGGCTCAAAGCCGTGCACCTCTGTACCCGCCTCGATCATGAGCTCCACATTTGCCTCGTCTCCGACGATTTCTTTGGTAAATTCATAGACCGGATAAAAGGTCGTTACGATGGTCAAATCCTTCTCATTTGACGCAGAATTCCCACAGGCAGCTAGCAAGATAGCTGCGCTGGCACCCATTAAAACTGTTAAAATCTTTTTCATATTTATAATTCATTCCTTTCGTTTCACTCAAGGCACAACACTGAATGAAAAGGTGTTGTGCTCTTTATTTTGGTCTATAATTAAAGTGAGAAGCCCTATCACTACTACAAATCACGGGGAGGAGAGTCAGTGAGTAGTT
>CAUTON010000130.1:0-2571 GCA_963539895.1 uncultured Streptococcus sp.
ATGATCAACCGTTACTCTCGCCCTGAGATGGCGAACATTTGGAGTGAAGAAAACAAATACCGTGCTTGGTTGGAGGTTGAGATTCTGGCCGATGAGGCGTGGGCTGAGTTGGGGGAAATCCCTAAGGAGGATGTGGCCAAGATTCGTGAAAATGCGGATTTTGATATTGACCGTATCTTACAGATTGAGCAGGAGACGCGTCACGATGTGGTGGCTTTCACGCGTGCGGTTTCTGAGACTCTTGGTGAAGAGCGCAAGTGGGTCCACTATGGTCTGACCTCGACCGACGTGGTGGATACGGCCTACGGCTACCTCTACAAGCAGGCCAACGACATCATCCGCCAGGACCTTGAAAACTTCACCAAGATTGTGGCGGATAAGGCCAAAGAGCACAAGATGACCATCATGATGGGGCGTACCCACGGGGTGCATGCGGAGCCGACGACTTTTGGTCTGAAGCTTGCCACATGGTACTCTGAGATGAAACGCAACGTCGAGCGCTTTGAGCGGGCTGCTGCGGGTGTGGAAGCTGGTAAAATCTCTGGTGCGGTTGGTAACTTTGCCAATATCCCACCGTTTGTAGAAAGCTATGTCTGTGAAAAATTGGGCATCCGTCCGCAGGAAATTTCGACCCAAGTCCTGCCACGTGACCTCCACGCAGAATACTTTGCCGTGCTGGCTAGCATTGCTACATCTATCGAGCGCATGGCGACTGAAATCCGTGGTCTGCAAAAATCCGAACAACGGGAAGTCGAAGAGTTCTTTGCCAAGGGTCAAAAGGGCAGCTCTGCTATGCCTCACAAGCGTAATCCAATCGGCTCTGAGAACATGACAGGTCTGGCCCGTGTCATCCGTGGCCATATGGTGACCGCTTATGAAAACGTGGCCCTCTGGCACGAGCGTGACATTTCTCACTCATCTGCTGAGCGCATCATCACGCCGGACACCACCATCCTCATCGACTACATGCTCAACCGTTTCGGCAATATCGTCAAAAACCTGACGGTCTTCCCAGAAAACATGAAACGCAACATGAACTCGACCTTTGGCCTGATTTTCAGCCAACGTGCCATGTTGACCCTCATCGAAAAAGGCATGACCCGCGAGCAAGCCTACGACCTGGTGCAGCCGAAAACCGCCCAATCATGGGACAACCAAGTCGACTTCAAACCGCTCCTTAAAGCAGACCCAGAAGTCACATCCCGCCTGACCCAAGACGAAATCGACGAAATCTTCAACCCAGTCTACTACACCAAACGTGTGGACGAGATTTTTGAAAGAATCGGGCTCGGCGACTAATTAAGTTTCACGAAAGAAAAGTTTTAGGAAACTTTAAGGCGGTGCGGATATACTATAACCATCCTAGCAAATAGGAATCCTAAAAACTTTTCTTTTTCATAAATCTCCTGAAATACTCAGCTTACAAGAGCTGGGTCTTTCTTTTTTTGTTAGCTTCAGCTGGTTTTGTCTGCTGATTCGCCTTCCGTAACTCGCCGTGCTTCGAACGGTGTTGTATCAGTTCCTCGGTGTATGTTATAATAGGAAAAAGGTTAAAATTGTTATCAATTCACTTGAAATGGGCTGTATCATACCAGATACGCTGGACCTAAAGAGGTTTCAGTTAACGGAAAAAAGCATAGAGCAGTATAAACAAAAGATTCTTTTGCAATATGAATACTTGAGCTCAAAAAAACATCAATTTTATTCAGAGTATTTTATGAAACTCTGGCTAGCTGGTCTGGATTATGTAGATTATTATTTATATCTACGAGAATTGCCCTTGAAAGAAATTGAAAGGAAAATTACTTCTATGCTAGAAGCCAGTCAATTTTGTAAGGTAATCATTTCTGACAAGGAACAGGAGGAAAAACATGAGTAAAGAAATACCTATTTTACAGCAACAGGTTCTGCGGTGTCTGGGCAATACGAAGCTGGTGTTAAAGATGAAGAAGTGTACCTGAAATCTAGAGGCTCTGTTTTGGAAGGAAGTTTACAAGCGCAAGGGACTTCTGCTGTTGGCGTGACAGCCTCTGCTAACTTTATTTCAGGAAATGTAGATTTACGTGCAGGAAAAAATGGATACTACGCAAGTGGTGGAGCCGCTTTTGCCTCCGCACAAGGCCAGGCTGGAATTATTGATGGTTTATTTTCTGTATCAGGGAATGCAGAATTTCTAAGTGCCGAGGGAACAATCGGGCAATATAATAATGGCGATGAATTCTACTATGGTTTTGATGCAAGTGCGACTTTTGCTGAAGCAAGCGCGAAATTTGATTTATTTAATGTTCAAGTTGAAGATCAAAAATCAATTTTTGCAGTATCGGCTGAACCTAGGTTATCAGGAGGGGTAGGTGCTGCCGCAGCACTATCTGGACAGTCCGTATATGAGGATGTTTTAGGTGCTGATTGGTTTGATGTTGATGCAGTCACCCTTAAATTGGGTGCAAAAGCAATTTTTGGTGCAGATGTATCTATCACTATTCCTTGGCCAGATCTAAATTTCTAGAAAGAAGGACGAAAAGTTTGAAAAAAATAAAAGTTAATTGATTTATTGTGTCCCCTAATTTTGAG